>JBIIDQ010000030.1:0-10403 GCA_044238295.1 Vulcanococcus sp. | reverse complement strand
CGGTCCTTGTTCACGATCGTCACGTCGCGCCCAATGCGCACGTTCTTGTCGAGGATGGCGCGCTTCACCGTCGTCCCGCGGCCCACCCCAAGCGGCGTACCGCCGCGCTCACGCAACACGGCACGCTCTTCACTCGATTCGAAAAAGTCGTTGCCCATCACAAGGGTGTCCTGGAGCACGGCTTCGTCTTCCACCCGGGTGCGCACGCCGAGCACGCAGTGGTGAATGCTGCAGGCCTTGAGCATCGAGCCTTCGCCGATGATCGATTGGGTCACCTGAGCGTCCAGCAGTTTGCTGGGGGGCAGGTAGCGGGGCCGGGTGTAGATCGGGAACTGTTCGTCGTAGAAGGAGAAGGCCGGGTTGGGCTGATCGGTGAGCGCCAGATTGGCCTCGTAGAAGGCGCCGATGGTGCCGATGTCTTCCCAGTAGTCGTCGAACAGGAAGCTCTGCAGGTGGTCGCCGCGCTTGAGCGATTCGGGAATGATCTCCTTACCGAAGTCGGTGGCACCGGGGTTCTTGGCCAGCAGATCAAACAGGGTGTCGCGGCTGAACACGTAGATACCCATCGAGGCCAGGTAGGGCCGCTTCAGAGCTTCATCAGACGACAACCCCAGCCGTGAGGTATCCACCCACATGGCCTTGAGCTCCTCGCCCTTGGGCTTCTCGCGGAACTCCTGAATGCGGCCGCGGTCGTTGGTGTGCATCAAACCAAACCCCTCGGCCTGGGCGGCATCCACCGGCAGAGCGCCGATGCTCACATCAGCCCCAGTGCTGATGTGGTGCTCCACAAAGGTGGAGTAGTCCATCCGGTAGAGCTGGTCGCCGGAGAGGATCAGGTAGTGGTCCACGTCCCACTCCTGGAACAACCACTGGTATTTGCGCACCGCATCGGCAGTGCCTTCAAACCAGCTGGGGCTATCAGGGGTCTGTTGAGCCGCCAACACCTCCACAAAACCCTGACCAAAACCGGAGGAGAGGTTGTAGCTCTGGGTGAGGTGACGGTTGAGCGATGCACTGTTGAACTGCGTCAACACATACATCTTGTTGATGCCTGAGTTAATGCAATTACTAATCGGAATATCAATCAAGCGATATTTACCAGCCAGAGGCACGGCAGGCTTGGCGCGCATCTTGGTGAGCGGATAGAGGCGCGTGCCGGCTCCGCCGCCGAGAATGATCGCCAGAACGCGCTTCATACCTGATCCCTTGTGCCTTGGGCGCCAGCACGGTAGGCGAAGCACTGGCCACACCGATAGTCTTCTGGCCAGATTGGCCCAAAACGGAAAAGCGGTGTCACAAGCACCGCCTCAACCGATCACTCCTGCAGGTCTTGCAGCTCGAACAGGTCTTCGAGCACCTTCATCGCCTGGTGGCGTTGCTGTCGTGGTTGGGGTGCTCGAAGGTTCGTGACAGGGGTATGAAGGATCTTGTTGATGATGCCCTTGCTGAGCGCTTCCACCACCTTGAGCTCACGTGCGGAAAGATCAGGGCCCATTCGGCTTAGGGCCTTCTGCAGCTCCTGTTCGCGAATCTCCTCAAGTTGGGTGCGCAAGCGGTTGGCCAGGGGCACGGCCTCAAGTCCATCCCACCAGTCCAGGAAGTCGCGTCCCTCCTGGCGGAGCATCCCTTCGGCTTCAGCGGCAATCTCACGTCGGGCCTCCTGGTTGCGGGCGACGACCTCCTGAAGGTCGTCAACGTCGTAGGAGTCGACACCGCTGAGCTGAGCCACACCTGTGGCGATATTGCGAGGTACGCCGATATCCACCAACATCAACGAGGAGCGTCGATTGAGTTTCTCGAGCCGATCTGGGGTGATGATCGGGTCATCGGCGCCAGTGCTGGTGAACACCAGCGAGCAGGTGCTCAGGCAGTGATCAAGGTCGGAAAGTGGCCGGCATTGCACGGGTAGCCCGGGGAAATCAGCGGCCATCTGCTCGGCGCGCTCCACCGTGCGATTCAGCAGCACCACACCCCGGGCCCCCTTCGCCTGGAGGTGCTGCAGCAACAGCCGAGCCATACGACCGGCACCCACCACTGCAATCTGTTCCTGATCGAGGGGGACCAAGTCGTCGACACCGCGACCCTGGCCAACCTTCAGCTGGGCCAACTCCACGGCGGCCGAACTAATCGAGACCGCACCGGTGCCGAGGTTGGTTTCACTGCGTACCCGTTTACCGGTGCTCACCGCCTGGGTGAGCAGACGGTTGAGGATGGGACCGATCGAGCGGTGTTCCTGACCCAGGCGGACCATCTTCTTCACCTGGGAGAGGATCTGCCCCTCGCCCAACACCAGCGAATCAAGGCCAGCGGCCACCCGCATCAGGTGCGCCACTGCCTCCTCATGGTGGTAGGTGAACAGGTGTGGAGTGAGCTGCTCCAGCTCAAGCCCCGAATGATTGCTCAGGAAGGTACCTACAGCGTTCACCCCCAGCTCGGGGTGACGCAGCAGGGTGTAGATCTCGAGGCGATTGCAGGTGCTGAGGATCGAAGCCTCGAGCACGTCGTCGCTGGCGCGCAGGCGCTGTAGCGATTCCTCCATGGCCTGCTCAGCAATGCTGAGGCGTTCCCGGATCTCCACCGGGGCCGTGCGGTGACTGAGGCCGACGACGGCGATGTGCATAGAGGCGGGGCTGGTCTGTGAAGGACGGAACAAGGCGGAGGCCGGATCGCCCCTGCAAAGGAGCGATCCAACCAGAGCTTGGAAGATCAGCGAAGAGCGATGCTCTGGGCGCCGTCCTTGATGTGCACAGTGGTGGTGAAGCGTGCGGTGTTGTCGAGGGTGCTGATCACCAGGGAGCTGGTGCGGGTGCAGTCCTTCTCGAACTTCACGCCGTCAAACAGCAGACCATCGGTGATGCCAGTGGCAGCGAACACCACGTTCTCACCGCAGGCAAGCTCTTCAGCTTCATAGACGCGGTCGGGATCGGTGATGCCCATCTCGGCGAGGCGAGCCAGGTTGCCTTCCTTAGTGAGACCTTCCCACTCGGAGGTCTGAGCCACTGCCGGGTCGTACACCAGCTGACCCTGGAAGTGAGCACCCAGAGCACGGAGTGCAGCGGCGGAGATCACACCTTCAGGCGCGGCGCCGATGCCCATCAGGCAGTGGGTGCCGGTGCCAGAGAAGCCGCAGGCGATGGCGGCCTGAACATCGCCATCGGAGATGGGCTGCACGCGGGCACCGGTGGCGCGGATCTCCTGAATCAGGTCTTTGTGGCGCGCGCGATCCATCACCACGATCACGAGCTCATCCGTGGGCAGGCCCAGGCACTCGCTCAGGATCTTGATGTTTTCGGTGGCCGACTTGCGGATGTCCACCTTGCCCTTGGCGGCCGGGGGAGCAGCCAGCTTCTTCATATAGAAGTCGGGGGCGTTGAACAGACCACCGCGATCGGAGGCGGCCAGAACGGCCATCGAACCGCGCTGGCTGTTGGCGCAGAGGTTGGTGCCTTCGCAGGGGTCCACAGCGAAATCAACACCGGGACCGGTGCCGCTGCCCACTTCTTCACCGATGTAAAGCATCGGTGCCTCGTCGCGCTCGCCTTCGCCGATCACGATGCGACCCTGCATCTGGATCTTGTACATGCGCTCGCGCATCGCCTCGACGGCGGCGGCGTCAGCCTCGTTCTTGAGGCCCATACCGGTGAGCTTGGCGGAAGCAATCCCTGCCTGCTCAACAACCTCGAGAATTTCTTGAATCAGGGTGCGATCCACGGCGGTGCGGCGAAGGGAAAGGGGTCAGCGCTGGGAGGACAGGAAGGAGATGCTGCCTTGAACCGCTTGTACAGCCGTTTTGGCCAGCAACACCAAGGCCTCTCGGGCTTGAAGCGCCGCTCACTGTATCAGTGCTTCCAGAGCACTCAGCCCTGACCTTCAAAGCCCCCTAGAGGTGGATTCCTACAATCCAACCTCTCCAGCCCCGCGTCTTGCCATGAGTACCAAGTCCCTGGTGATCTCGCCATCGATCCTCTCGGCCGATTTCTCCCGCCTCGGCGAAGACGTGCGCGCAGTTGACCAGGCCGGTGCTGATTGGATTCACGTAGATGTGATGGATGGCCGCTTCGTTCCCAACATCACTATTGGCCCCCTGATCGTTGAGGCACTGCGCCCAGTCACCCAGAAGCCTCTGGATGTGCACCTGATGATTGTGGAACCCGAGAAATATGTGGCCGACTTCGCCCAGGCCGGCGCCGACATCATTTCCGTTCAGGTAGAAGCGTGCACCCACCTGCACCGCAACCTCGCCCAGATCAAGGATCTCGGCAAGATGGCTGGTGCCGTGCTCAACCCCGGCACCCCGATCGACACCCTCGAGTACTGCCTTGAGCTGTGCGATCTGGTGCTGGTGATGAGCGTGAACCCTGGCTTCGGCGGCCAGAGCTTCATCGACAACCAGGTGCAGAAGATCCGCGACCTGCGCCGCATGTGCGATGAGCGGGGCCTCGATCCCTGGATCGAAGTGGATGGCGGCATCAAGGCCGAGAACGCCTGGAAGGTGATCGAAGCCGGTGCCAACGCGATCGTGAGCGGCTCGGGCGTCTTCAACCAGCCCAGCTACGCCGAGGCGATCACCGGCATTCGCAACAGCAAGCGCCCCGTGGCCGTGGCTGCCTGATCGCAGCAGCGACCTGATCGAGTTGAGCAGGGCCTGCCAGCCAGGGCCTCACACACAAAACCCCGCCTTCTGGACGAGTTGCGCAGAAGGCGGGGTTTTTGCTGTTCGCTAGCAACAGCGATCTGGTCGAAGCCGATCTCAGATCGGCGGGGGTGATTAAGCGCTGAGGAACCAGCCGTAGCTGTGCAGGCCAATGCCCAGCAGGTTCACTCCGATGTAGCAAACGCAAATCACAACGAGGCCAGCCACAGCCACCATCGCGGGCCGGCGCCCCTGCCAGCCGCGGCTCAAGCGCGTGTGCAGATAGGCGGCATAGACCAGCCAGCAGATCAGAGCCCAGGTTTCCTTGGGGTCCCAGCTCCACCAGGTGCCCCAGGCCTCGTTAGCCCATACAGCACCGCTCACGATGCCGATCGAGAGCAACAGAAAGCCCACAGTGATCGTGCGGTAGCTCAGGCTGTCGAGCTGCTCGCTCAACGACAGGCTGGCACTGCTCAGCTGCAGGCCGCCGGCGGGGCCACCTTCTACAGCGAGGCTGGCCTGGCGGAAGGCGCCACTGCCGATGGAACTACTACGCAGTTCCAACTGCTGGCCACGGTCGGTGAACAGCACCGCCAAGGACAGCAGCGAACCCACCAACAGGGCGGCATAGCTCACCATGATCACGCTCACATGCATCACCAACCAGCTCGAGCGCAGCGCGGGCACGAGCGGTGCCGCCTGTTGCAGCTGATCCGGCAGAGCAAAGCTGGCGAAGGCCACACAACCGAGGCCCATCGGTGTGGCGGCAGCCGCCACGATCGGCGAGGGGTAGCTGCGCTCCACCAGCAGCTGGGTGAGGGTGCAGGCCCAGGCCAGAAAGCAGAGCGATTCGTAGAGGTTGCTGATCGGGAAGTGGCCCGACTGCCACCAGCGCAGCACCAACTGAGCCGTGAGGGAGAGGTTGGCAGCTGCCACGATCAGGCGCACAGCCTGACTGCCCTGGCCAGAGCCACTCACACTCCAAAAGGCCAGGGGAAGCGCCAGCAACAGCAAGGCAAAGGCACCGAGGCCAAGAGCCAGAACCGGATCGGTCACGAAAAGGAGCGATAACGCGAACAGTGCTGGACAGTCTGCCGTGAGAGAAGGCTCAGCGACTGGCCTGTCGCAGGAGCACAAGACCGCCGCCCAAACCGATGAACACTGGCATCCAAGCCGCGAAGAACGGCAACAGCGTGCCCTTGATCCCCAGGGAACTGAAGATGAACGACATCAGGTAGTAACCAAAAATCAGCAACACACTGATGCCAAAGCCCTGGCTGCGACTGGTGCGAGCGTTTGGCCGCACCCCCAGGCTGCTGCCGATCAGGCCAAACACCAGACAGATCGCAGGGAATGCGAATTTCTCTTGGATGCGCACCCGAAGACGCCGGGCTTCCTTGCGATCCCCGGCTTGCTGGAGCAGGGATTCGGCGCGCCAGGCCTGAGCCACAGTCATCTGGGCAGCATCACTGGGAAGCTTTCCAACATCGAGTGGCGCCTTGGTGAAAGGATAGAAATAGCGATCAAAATCGGCCGAGGTGGTGCGGTTATTGGCGCTATCAATGTCAACGATGCGGCCATCCCGGAATTCCCACATACTGCGGGGTTCATTCCAGACACCCGTTTTGGCAATGAGGAGTTGTTGGTGACCAGCCTTGGTGAAGTCAACCAGAGTCACCTCATACATCTTCCCCTCGCGGAAACGACGCGAATAGAACAGCTGTGCCAGGTCGTTACTGGTGTTTTCCTTACCCTTCTCGTCGGTGGTCGTGATCTGGGCGTAGCGGGAATACACCACGTTGTCGCCGCGTTCGGCGGCGATGGAGCGTCCCAGGGCTGAATCGAGCGTGTCGGCGGCGGCGAGGTTGGCGCTCGGCACAATCACATCGTTGAACACAAACGTGAGCACCGTCATCAGAGCGGCCACGGCCAGGGCCGGTACCACCATTCGCCAGGTGGGCACGCCGATGCTGCGGAGCGCCGTGAGTTCACTGGAGCTCGAGAGACGGCTGAAGGCCAGCAACGTGGCCATCAGGGTGGCCATCGGGAACGAAAGTACGAGAAAGCCGGGAAGGCGCAAGCCGAGCACCTGCATGGCCACCAACGGCGGCAGGCCAGCCTCAGCCACCTTTCGCACCAGCTCGAACACGACCCCCACCGAGAGCGACACGGCCGTGAACGCGGCAATGCCGAACAGGAGCGGACCAAGCAGCTCAGAGGAGAGCCAGCGGTCCATCAGAGGCAGACGTTGCCACTGACGGATCAGGCGTTGCCACTGACGCTGCAGCACCTGAAGCGGGGAAGCGGCAACGCTCACAAGCGGAAGTCCTCTCCGAGGTAGTGGCGCCGCACGAGCGGATCATTGGCCATCTCCCGCGAGGGGCCGCTGGCCAAAATGCTTCCCTCCGTAAGGATGTAGGCCCGGTCGGTGATCGCCAGGGTCTCTCGCACGTTGTGGTCGGTGATCAGAATCCCCATCCCGCGATCACGCAGGCGGGCGATGAGGCCCTGCAGATCGGCCACAGCCAGAGGATCCACCCCGGCAAAGGGTTCATCGAGCAGTAAGTAACGCGGTCCGTGCTCGCCAACGGCCAAAGCCCTGGCGACCTCGCAGCGGCGCCGCTCCCCTCCCGAGAGCTGAAAGCCGCGGCGCTGCGAAAAAGGGCGCAGATGGAAATCATCCACCAGTTGCTCCACCCGCTCACGGCGTTGGGCCTTGGGCGCCCCGCTTTCCTGCAGGGCGAGCATCAGATTGTCGTGCACGCTCAGATTGCGGAAGACGCTGGCCTCCTGGGGCAGATAGCCAATTCCCAGGCGAGCCCGCTCCGGCATCGACAACTCGGCTACGGCGCGGCCATCCATTTGAACCTCGCCGGAATCTGGACGCAGCAGACCTGTGACGAGGTTGAACGTGGTGGTTTTGCCGGCGCCATTGGGACCAAGCAATCCAACCACTTCACCGGGGCTGAGATTGAGGCTCACCTGCTTCACCAGAGGCCGCCCACCAATCGTGAGCGCCACGTGATCCAGCACCAGACTCATGGCTGCGCGGCTGGCGGGACCTGCCCGGTGGGAGCTGTGGTGGTCGCAGCGGGCGAGGAAGCAGCTGGCGTGGCTGCGGTGGCAGCAGGAGGCTTTTGCTGTTGGATCTTCAGCCGACTGAACACCTGCTGACCTTTGGGGGGAATAGCGATTAACCGCTCTCCGTCCACGAGATAGACCACCCGCTCGGCGCGAATCAGGTTGCCGCCCTCCTGAACGATGTCGACATCACCGCTCAGCACCACCCGGTTCTCTTTGCTGAAGTACTGGGCCTGCCGCGCGGTCGCCACGACGCGTTCATCGGGATACACAATGCGCACGTTCCCGGTGGCAGTCACCACACCTGTGAGCTGATCGGCCCGCTGGAGATCGGATTCGATCGTCACCAAACCGGTGCTCACCCGTGCAGGTTGCACAGGAGCCGAAGGTGTAACTGGTGTCGGCTGGGCGGCCGCCGCCGGAGCGCTGGCCGGGGCGACAGATTCGGCCTTGACCTCGGCCAACACCGAAGGGGTGAAACCCAGAACCGCGGCCAAGAGGGCGAGAGATCTGGGCATGCTGCGCGCTGCGGCCAAGCCCGCTCTCCGCTCTTGAAGTTTCCGTATCGTATCGCTCAGTTCGCCTGGCGCATCTGGCCTTTCAGGGCGCAGGACTGAGCACAGGCAGGGCTAACGCATCGGGATCCTTCTCCTGCTGAAGGGCCAGCAAGCGATCACGCGAGCGCTGGCGCAGCAGATTCAGATCGAGGCCAAAACACGCATCGCCTGCACCCTGCAGGCGACCCAGGCCCTCCCCCAGCAACACCGTTGCGCCGCGGCGGTTGCCACGCTCCAAGTGCAGGTGGGCCACCGCCACCTGGAGGATGGCCTGTAGCACCCTGCGACAAGGGGCCTGAGTTTCGTGCCAGAGCTCTTCGAAGCCGTCGTGGCAGGCGTACCACTCACCGGCATTAAAAAGCCTGACGGCCTCCCCGAAACGGGGATCAGCCATCAGGCTCTGTTCCTCAGAGAGGGGCTCGTTCAACGACGGGCGGGCTTCTTCGCCGGCAGCTTGCGCAGACGGATCGACTCGGGGGTGACCTCAAGCATCTCGTCAGGACCGATGTACTCCAGGGCACGCTCCAGGGTCATCTGCATCGGTGCCTGCAGGGTGTCGAGTTCCTCAGCGCCGGCGGAGCGCATGTTGGTGAGCTGCTTGGTTTTGCAGACGTTGATCTCGAGATCCTGAGGACGGTTGTTCTCACCCACCAGCATGCCCTTGTAGACCTTCGTGCCGGGCGTGATGAAGAACTGGCCGCGATCTTCGGCGTTCTTGAGGGCATAGAAGGTGGCGGTGCCCTCTTCGAAGGCAATCAGCACACCGTTGCGGCGGGTTTCGAAGTCACCCTGCATCGGGCGGTAATCAAGGAAGGAGTGGCTCATGATTCCTTCACCGCGGGTGGCGCGGATGAACTCACCGCGGAAGCCGATCAGACCGCGGGAGGGCACCACAAACTCCAGCTGGGTGCGGCCGTCGTTGGTGTTCTCCATGTTCTGCATCTCGGCCTTGCGGATGCCGAGCTTCTCGATACAGGCGCCCACGGATTCCTCAGGCACATCGAGCACGAGGGTTTCAAACGGCTCGGAGGGAGTGCCGTCGATGGTGCGGAAGATCACCTGAGGCTGGCTCACCTGGAACTCATAGCCCTCGCGGCGCATGGTTTCGATCAGGATGCCCAGGTGCAGCTCACCGCGGCCGCTCACGGCCCAGCGGTCGGGGGAGTCCGTGTCTTCCACCCGCAGCGCCACGTTGGTGAGCAGTTCTTTATTCAGGCGATCGCGCACCTGGCGGCTGGTCACGAACTTGCCTTCTTTGCCGGCGAAGGGCGAGTCGTTGACCACGAAGGTCATCTGCAGGGTGGGCTCATCCACCTTGATCAGTGGCAGCGCCTTGGGCTCATCCGGGCAGGCGATGGTTTCGCCGATATTCACTTCATCGAAACCGGACACGGCCACCAGATCGCCGGCGCGGGCCTGCTCGATCTCAACGCGCTGCAGGCCCTGGAAGCCGAGAAGTTTGCTGATGCGGCCGCGCTTCACGCTGCCGTCATCGCGGAGCAGGGCCACGGGCTGACCGGCCTTGATCGTGCCGTTGTGGATGCGGCCGATCATGATCCGGCCCAGGAAATCGCTGTAATCGAGGGTGGTCACCTGCAGCTGCAGGGGCTTCTCGGGATCACCCACCGGCGGCGGAACATGGCGCAGGATCGCTTCGAACAGCGGCCGCATGTTGTCGCTGTCGGTCTTCATGTCCGGCTTGGCGTAACCGCCCATGCCGCTACCGAAGAGATAGGTGAAGTCGCACTGGTCGTCGTCGGCGCCCAGCTCCAGGAACAGATCCAGCACCTTGTCGACGGCCTGCTCAGGATCAACGCGAGCGCGGTCGATCTTGTTCACGAACACCAGCGGCCGCAGCCCCTTCTCCAGGGCCTTCTTGAGCACAAAGCGCGTCTGGGGCATCGGCCCCTCGTTGGCGTCCACGATCAGCAGACAGCCATCCACCATGCCGAGCACCCGCTCCACCTCACCGCCAAAGTCGGCGTGACCGGGGGTATCCACGATGTTGATGCGGATCCCCTCGTAGTCCACCGCAGTGTTCTTGGAGAGGATCGTGATGCCGCGCTCGCGCTCCAGGTCGTTGGAGTCCATCACGCAGGTGGGCACCGCTTCGTTGTCGCGGAAGATGCCCG
>JBIIDQ010000282.1:0-2896 GCA_044238295.1 Vulcanococcus sp. | reverse complement strand
TGCTCGAAATCGGGAGCAAAGCCGGCCGCGGGGTCGAGCTTGAGAAACCGCGGCTGGGCCGAGGCGAGGTGCAGTCCCCCCAGGTGTGAGGGGTAGTAAGGGTCCAGCAGCAGCGCCTGATCGCCGGGATTCAACACCGCCAGTGGCAGATGGGCCGTGCCCTCCTGCGATCCCACCAGCAACAGCACCTCCCGCTCAGGGTCGACCGCCACGCCAAAGCGACGCTGCGCCCAAGCAGCCACGGCCTCGCGGAACGGCAGGGTGGCGCCATGGAGGCAGTAGGCGGCGCTTTCCGGGCGGCCGAGCTGATCGCGCATCGCCGCAATCGCCTGATCCGGTGGCTGCAGGTCGGTGGATCCGAGGGAAAGGTCGAGCAGCGGCGGCAACCCGAGGGCCGCCGCTGAGGCGCGATAAGACTGCTTGCGTTGGTCGTTGCGGGCGAAAACGCCGCTACCTAAACCCTGGACGCGCTCAGAGATGCGCATCCAGGAAGGCCTTGAGTTGGGGCTGAGCCATGGCACCTTCATGGCGAGCCACCTCCTCGCCGTTCTTAAAAATCAGCAGGGTCGGTAGACCTTGGATCCCCATCTGATCGCGGGCCGTGGGGTTGGGGTCGGCTTCCAGCTTGCCCACCGTGAGCCGACCGGCGTACTCACCCGCCGCCCAGTCCATCATCGGTGCCATCAAGCGGCAGGGACCGCACCACTCCGCCCAGACATCAACCAGCACAGGCGTTGTGGCATTCAGCACCTCGGCCTGGAAGTTGGCATCGGTGAGGTGCAGTACAGACACGGCGGCTTGCTTGGCTGGGGCGATTGTATGGATCAGAGCTTGTCGATCGAGCGCTTCAGCTCTTCCAGCTCGGCATCGACTTCCTCCACCTTCACCGGTTGAACCCCCTCACCAGCCGCCGGCAGCGCTGCGGCCGGTGCGGTGCCAGCCAATTTGCCTTTGAGTGCCGCCAGCTCGTCGTCCACTTCGGGTGCACCCTCAAGGGCTGCGAACTGGCTCTCCAGATCGGCACCGGCCAATTCGGCCGCTGCCTGACTGCGGGCCTCGAGGCTCTGGACCTTCTCCTCCATCCGCTCAAACGCTGCCATCGAGCTGTTGGTGCCGAGGTTGCCCACGGCGCTCTGCAGCTGCTCTTGAGCCTGAGCCGCCTGGGCCCGGGCCTTGAGCATGTCTTTCTTGGTTTTGGCCTCGGCGATCTTGCTCTCGAGCTTCACCAGGCTCTGCTTGAGCTGCTCCACCTGGCCGGCCTGGCTCTGCAGCTGTGTGTTCAGCGCAGTGGCTGTGTCTTGACAGGTTTTACGGCGGCCGAGGGCCTCCCGCGCCAGATCCTCCTCACCCTTCTTGAGGGCCAGCTCGGCCCGTTCATACCAAGTGTTGGCCTGGGCTTCCGCCTGTTCGGCCTGATTCTGGATCCGCTTCTGGCTGGCGATCGCCGTGGCCACGGCCTGGCGTAACTTCACCAGATCCGCCTGCATATCGGCGACGGACTGATCGAGGATCTTGGCTGGATCCTCCATGGCTCCCACAACGGCGTTGGCGTTGGCACGCACCAGACGGCTCAGACGATCGAAAAAGCCCATGGCGTAGGGAGGGGGCAGGCGCCGAGGCTAACCAGTGGGCGCGGCAACAGCACAGCGTGATTGCCGCATCTCCCGTAGCGTTGGGCCATGCCAGCCGCCCCGCGCAATCAAACCCGGCGCCAGGGGGCGGTGAACCTGCTGGTGCCACCGCCACGGCCGCCGGCCACGGGACTGCAGACCTGTCTCAACCAGCTGCAGGAACACTGGCGGCGCGAGGAAAACCTGGCGGCCCTCTGGCAGGCCTGGCCACGAATCGCCGGACCTCAACTGGCCCCCCACTGCCGCCCGTTACGGCTACAAGGCGGACGACTGGTGGTGGGCGCCAGCCATCCGCAATGGCTTCAGGCCCTGCGTTTCAACAAACACATGCTGCTGGGAGCGCTGCGGGGGGCGGGGTTTTCGGTCAAGGACCTCGTGTTACAGCAGCACCAGCCCACAGCGCTGCCTCCGTTCGGCAGCGATGAAGAGGCTCAGGTGTGGGCGCAGCATCCCAGCCGCGTCGATGTGTTCGGCATGGCCAGCTGTGCTCACTGCCAGCGACCCGCGCCAAATGGCGAGCTACAGCGTTGGGGGCATTGCAGCTTCTGCCAGCGAGAGCGCATGGATAACGGCGTGGCGATGGGCTCTCCTTCCGAAGCCGCCACTGATTAAGTGCGTTCTGATCAATAACGTTCTGGCCTGGGCAGCTGCCAATCAGCTGATGGCACACCCCGGCGCTCCAGGGCCGCTGCCCAGCGATCAAGGGTCAAGCGCTGCACGCGCCAGAGCTGGAACAGGCCCTCTGTTGCCACAGGCTGATGGGCCAGGCCTCGCCAGTGGTTCAGCTGGGCGGTGCGTTGGTCAATCACCAGCAGCACAGTTGCATCCGGGGTCACCGCAGTGGGCTGCTGATCTCGGCGACGCTCACGCTTGAGGCGATCGTTGAGATTGAGCGGACCGTTGGGCTGGATCCCCTCGTAGATCACCACCTGATCGGCATAAAAATGCAAGGAGGGCTTAAGGATGCCCACCATCGCCAGGGGTTCACCGCTGCGGCGCTCCGCCAGCGCTGCTGCTGCAATGCGCCTGATGGGGAGCTGGCGCAGCCGATCGCCCAGTGCCATCAAGGGCTGCAACGCCGCCACCACAAACGCCAACAGAGCGAGCTGCTGGCCGAGCAGCCAACCCAAGCGACGCTGCCCACCTGCACACCACAACAACAACCCGGCCGCCACCGCAAGCCCAAAACAAATGGCTGCCCGCATCAGCAGGCCACCCATCAGCAGCTCGGCCGGAAGCGTGGGCAGCTCGGGTTCATTGATCAG
>JBIIDQ010000281.1:0-2901 GCA_044238295.1 Vulcanococcus sp. | reverse complement strand
TTCCATGGAAGGTGCCTCATGGACCAACAACCTGAGCTGGGTCGAGGGGTACGACAACGTGTTGGAGCCGATGCAACAGCTCAGCGCTCATTTCCACCAACGGTTCGACCCACTGGTGGCCCAAGACCCCTCGATCACCCAGACAGCCACCTACCAAGAAGCGTTGCTGCATCTTTTGCTACTCGAGACGAGCTGTTTCCGCTACTGGGGCCAGGGCACCTGGACGAACTACGCGCGCGAGCTTCATCGCCGTGGCGAAATGTCGATCAGCGCTGATCACTGATCCTCGCTGTCGGCGAAGCAACAAGCTGTTGCACGCAACTGCAGGGATCAACCGGTCTGAATACGTTGCGTTCGGCCTGAACGATTGGTGCAACGCAGCATGACCGAACTCGGCAAGTGCCCCTTTAGCGGCCATGCAGCAGCAACCCTGCCCGTGGCTGGTGGCGGCCCATCACCGCGGGATTGGTGGCCGCAGCAGGTGAATCTGGCGATCCTGCACCAGCACAGTCCGGCCTCCAATCCACTCGGCGCCGATTTCAGCTATCGGGAAGCCTTCCAGCAACTCGACTACCAGGGCCTCAAACAGGATCTGCTGGACCTGATGACCGATTCACAGGAGTGGTGGCCCGCCGACTGGGGCCATTACGGCGGTCTGTTCATCCGTATGGCCTGGCACAGCGCCGGCACTTATCGCACCGCGGATGGCCGAGGTGGTGGCGGCACGGGCAATCAGCGATTCGCACCCATCAACAGCTGGCCCGACAACGACAATCTTGATAAGGCCCGCCGTTTGCTCTGGCCGATCAAGCAGAACTACGGCAACCGCATCTCCTGGGCAGATCTGATCATCCTGGCTGGCACCTGTGCCCTGGAATCGATGGGCCTGCGCACCTTTGGCTTCGCCGGTGGCCGCGCCGACATCTGGCAGCCGGAGGAAGACATTTACTGGGGCAAAGAGACCACCTGGCTCGGCGATGAGCGCTACAGCGGTGATCGTCAACTGGAGAACCCATTGGCAGCTGTGCAGATGGGCTTGATCTATGTGAATCCTGAGGGTCCCAATGGCGTGCCCGATCCAATCGCCTCAGGCCGGGATGTGCGTGAAACGTTCGCCCGCATGGCGATGAACGATGAGGAAACCGTAGCTCTCACCGCCGGCGGCCACACCTTTGGCAAAGCCCATGGCGCCGCCAGCGCCGAAATGGTGGGCCCAGCTCCGGAGGGAGCGCCGATGGAGGAGATGGGCCTTGGCTGGCGTAACCGTCACGGTTGTGGCAAAGGGTCAGATACGACCACCAGCGGCATTGAGGGCGCCTGGAAGCCCAACCCCACCAGCTGGGATATGGGCTACTTCGACATGCTCTTCGGCTACGAATGGGAGCTGATCAAAAGCCCAGCGGGTGCCTGGCAGTGGCAGGCACAAAACTGCCGTGAGGAGCACATGATCCCCGATGCCCACCGCCCTGCCATCAAGCACCCGCCAATGATGACCACGGCGGATCTATCGCTGCGCTTCGATCCGATCTACGAGCCGATCTCCCGGCACTTCCACCAGAACCCCGAGGTCTTCGCTGAGGCCTTCTCACGGGCCTGGTTCAAGCTCACCCACCGCGACATGGGTCCCCGCAGTCTCTATCTCGGGCCCGAATCACCCACTGAGGAATTGATCTGGCAGGACCCAATTCCTGCCCTCGATCATCCGGTGGTTGATGACGCCGCCATCGCTGACCTCAAACAACGAATCCTGGGCACCGGCCTGAGCGTGTCGGAACTGGTGGCCACCGCCTGGGCCTCCGCCTCAACGTTCCGCGGTTCCGACAAGCGCGGTGGAGCCAATGGTGCACGGGTGCGGCTGGCCCCCCAGAACATGTGGGCTGTGAACCAGCCGCAGCAGCTGCAGAGGGTGGTCGGCTATCTGGAAAGCATCCAGCAGGCATTCAATAGCTGCCGCAGGGGCGGCATGCGGGTATCCCTCGCTGATCTGATCGTGCTGGCCGGCGGCGTTGGCATTGAACAGGCTGCCGCTGCAGCCGGGCAGCCAATCTCGGTGCCGTTCCTACCCGGCCGGATGGATGCCAGCCAGGAGCAAACGGATGTGTCTTCATTTGCGGTGATGGAACCCCAGGCCGATGGCTTCCGCAACTGGCAGAAGGGAGCGATGAGCGTGAGCGCGGAACACCTACTGATCGATCGTGCTCAGCTCCTGGGCCTGAGTGCACCCGAGATGACCGTGCTCGTCGGGGGGTTGCGGGTGCTCGGCGCCAACACCGACGGTGTGCGCCATGGCGTCTTCACCAAGAGCATCGGTGTGCTGAGCAATGACTTTTTCATCAACCTGCTCAACATGGCTACAACCTGGTCACCAATGGACGACAGCGGTGAGCTGTTTGAAGGGCGGGATCGCACAACCGGTGAACAGCGCTGGACGGCAACACGGGCCGATCTTGTCTTCGGTTCGAATTCGCAGCTGCGGGCGATTGCCGAGGTGTACGCCCAGAGCGATGGGTCAAGCAAATTTGTCGGCGACTTCGTGGCCGCCTGGGTGAAGGTGATGAACGCCGATCGCTTTGATCGTCTGCCCTGCTAACTCAGCCGAACCAACGCCCAAACTGTCACCTCAGAGGGAATCATCAACTCACTCTGAGGAGTTTTCACAACCAATTGTGGAAGCATCCTCTGCCGCTGGCAGGCGGGTCTGTTGTGGTCGACAACACAGCCTGAAGGTGGGTAGCCAGTGGATGGAAACACCGTTCGGGGTGTGGCTGCCGCAGGTCACGATTGTGCGCTGCCGGCGCCTTGAAGAAGCCCAGCTGGCCGTTGAGGCCGTGCGCTCACGCCACTGTGTGGTGTTTCAGCTGGAGGATGCAGACCCTGCAGAGGCGCAGCGGATCGTGGACT
>JBIIDQ010000280.1:0-2905 GCA_044238295.1 Vulcanococcus sp. | reverse complement strand
GGCGTCGGCCTGGGGCGGCACCTTGGTCTGCAGGATCCGGTCTGCATCCGGCACCTGGTCCAGCAGCCAGCCCAGCTGGCGCTCACTGGTGCCGTAGTGGCGTGCCGTTTCGATGTGGTGAAGCCCGGCCGCCGCCGCCGCCTCGAGGGTGGCGCGCAGGTTGGCCTGGCTCTCACTCGCGATCTGGTCGGCGGGCAGGTCACTCCAGCTCTGCTGGAAGCGCATCCCCCCCAGCGACAGCACCGGCATGGCCAGCTCGGTGCGACCGAAGCGCCGCGTCGGAATCGCCATCAACGGCCCGGTTCCTGGGGATCGCGGCGGGGCAGGGTGCGCTTCAGGCGCGCTGGGCTTGGCAGGCCCAGAGGTTGGATGTCCTGGGCAGCCAGCTGCTCAGACAACTGCGGCAACTGCTCATAGTCCACCCAGTGGATGCAGTCCACCGGGCAGGTGTCGATCGCTTCCTGGATTCGCTCGGTGCTGTCACCGTCTTGCCGGATGGCCCGCGAACGGCCCCACTCCTGCTCCACAACGAAGGTGTTGGTGGCCACGTGAGCGCAGTAGCGGCAGCCGATGCATACCGCCTCATCCACCCAAACGGCCCTCTGGCGCAGGGCTCCACCCAGCACTGGCTCCAATCCAGTGGGCTGCGCTCCCAGCGCCGCTGGAGCCGCCGTGAAGGCGACCGTGGGATCCACGCTCAGGCCCAGCGGGTCACCACCAGCTCGATGCTGCCGTCGAGATGGTTGGTCTGTTCGCTCACTTGGAAGCCCTCCTCGGCGGTGGCGGCCAGGATGCTGCGCAGGGCGTAGCGCTGGCTCAGCTGAGCCAGGAAGCGATCCACGGGCACCGGTTGCTTCCAGAGATCCAGGTCAGTCACCAGCTCGTAGCTGCCGCTGTCGGAGTTGAGGCGGAAGCCGATATCGGCCCCGTTCGCCTGGCTCACCACCAGTTCGGCGGTCACGGTCTGGCCGCGGTAGCCGCGCACCTGCTGCGGGTCCTGGCTGGGGGCATGACCCATGTCGCCAAGGGCGGCCACGAGGGCGTCACGATCGCGGAGCTCGGTCTTGACGGTGCTGAAGTGCGACATGGCAATGCGACAGGCAGATCAGAACAGAGAGTCCAGGTCAGGAGTGAGCGCCAAAAGCGGAGGGGTGAGAACGATGGCAGGGACCATCAGGCGGGGCTGGCTGGCTGCACGGCAGCCTGCACTTGGTCCTCGACCTGCGTCTTGTTCTGAAACGCCTCAGCGGTGCTGCGGCGCTGCTGCACCGCACCCAGGCGGGCTTCGATGCGCTCGGTGAGCTGCTCGCAACCCGACCCGAGAACGCCCTCCACCTGCTCTTCCACCCTCCCATCGGGGCGAATCCTGAAGCGGATGGTTTGCTGGGCCATCCCAGACCTGAACAAGGTCGTCGAATGCTAGCCAAGTTGCCCGGGCACTGGGCCTTTCGCGCCCAGGTCAGGCCCTCCTCAAATCAGGCCCACCCAGATCAGACCTTCATCCACCAGGGTCTGCAGACGCTCCAGCACCTCCGGCTGCCCCAGCTGCTCTGCACCAGCCGGGCCTCCTCGCCCAGACCCAATTAGGGGGCTTAAGCGGCCTGCAGCGCGAGTGGCCGAGCCACTCCTTGATCAGTTTCTAAACGAGCCTATCCAGGTCAAGGTAGAGCTCCTAGGGACTCACATCAGAGGGCCTACCCGATCATGCGCGGGCTCGTAATCGGGAAAGCCTCTCTCCGCTGGTTACTTCAGAGATCACCCGATCTCTTGCTCAGCCTTCTCAAGCAACGCACCGATTTTGCAGAGATAAGCCCGAGAACGCTGCTGCGAGCCGCGAAGCTCCTCTACACGCCACCAACGCATCAAGATTCGCCTCAGGGCGTATCCATATGCACCAAGGCGCACATCCCGCAGAGGCTGGCAAACCGCTTCAGCATAGGCAGCCACAAGAGCATTAAAAATACGTTGATTAGATGCGTTAGCTAGAGACCAAACAGCGTAATGATGAAGATCAGCTCCTAGAAAGTTGCGATGCGCGATGCCAAAGTCTATGAAACGAATGACGAGCCGATTGTCCGGCGCTCGAGAAACCGACATGTTGTGCGGACCAATATCATTGTGACTAAGCAGTAACGGCAAGGCGGCAAGGCGAGCTCGCACTCGCCCGAGTCGCTCCAGAAACGTTTCCGAATCAAAACCAGGCTCATCGGCACCCAAGATCAACTCCTTGGCGCGCCTCGAATTCAACAGCAGAGACTGGCCCGGCAGAGAGAGCTCACAGTAAGCCTCCGCCCAGGCCAGATAAGCTTGAAGATCAGCAATACTTCGAGCCAGAAGCACCGCATCCTCTTTACTCGCCAAACGCCATTCGCCCGTAGAAGGAAGATCCTCGAGATAGGCGGTACAGGAAACAGGCTCAGGATGCACACCCAGCACACGCGGTACCGGCGGAATTGAGCTGGGCGGGTGAACGGCCTGGTATCGGTAGAGAGCTCTCAGCATCGCGGCTTCATACGGACCAGCGAACACCTTTCGAACAAACGACAAGGTGCGAAAACTACTGCGGCCACTCTCGACAATCCGAGAACGCCATGGAGAAGGAAGCCACCTTGGCAAGGCTGCCTGATAAAAAGAAACCTCAATATTGGTAATTCCATTCAGACGTTTTGAGGCATCCTCTTGAATAGCAAATGCCAGGGGGCCCAAAATCTTCCGAGCTGCAGCCTGAACCGATTGGGCACCGAGAGCAACCCCCAACCGATGGTTGGAGGCGCCGAAAGGCCGCCGGAGCGTGGGGGGAAGCAAAGGATGCAACAAGAAAGCGAACAGAACAGATATCGCAATCAAGCCGAGCAGGAGGGCAACGGCAATCAAAAACATCCGGCCCACCGAGCGAAACCTGTCA
>JBIIDQ010000279.1:0-2908 GCA_044238295.1 Vulcanococcus sp. | reverse complement strand
GTGGCCAGCAGGGCTGCGGGATTGCCTTCCAGCTCCCGGGTACGGGTGGCCTGGTCCATGGCGGCTGCCCCGGCGAGGAACGCACGGATATCAGCGCCGATCAGGGCTGCAGGCAGCAGGCCCACAGCGCTGGTGATGCTGGTACGCCCGCCCACCCAATCGAGCATGTCGAAGCGGGCCAGCCATTGCTCCTGCTCAGCCAGCCGATCGAGTTGGCTCTGGCGCATGGTCACCGCAACGGCCTGGGCCGGCCAATGCCCACCCATCGCTTCCAGCCGCGCGCGCACCTGGTGCATGCCGATCCGGGGTTCAGGGGTGCCGCCGGATTTGCTCACCACAATCACCAGGGTGGTGGCCAGGCGGGAGCCCAGGCCGTCGAGACAGCGCGTGATGCCCTGGGGATCGACGTTGTCGATGAAGTGAAAGGGGAGACCTCGTCCCTGCCGCTGCAGGGCCCGGATCATGAGCAGGGGCCCGAGCCCGGAGCCGCCGATCCCGATCCACAGCACATCGCTGAATGTGCCGCCGCTGAGCACCTGGAGGCCAAAGGCCTCCAACCGGTCGATTTCCTCACGCAGGTGAGCGGTGGTGGCTGCATCGGGGGCCAGCTCAGGGGCGCGCAGCCAGTAGTGGCCCACCATCCGCTGCTCGTCGGCATTGGCAACCGCCCCAGCCTCAAGGGCTGCCATCGCCTCAAGGGCCGCATCCATCCTGGGCCGCAGGGCGTCGATCTCGCCGGTGCCCACCTGCATCCGGCTGACGTCGAGCCAGAAACCGAGGTCGTCGTCGTACCAAAGCAGTTCACAGAACCGCTGCCACTGCGTGGCCGGGTTCGAAGCGTCAAGGGTGGCGAGCATGGGCCTGGCGGCTCAACCGCTGCAGCTGCCAAAACCTAGGTCCACAGCCGCATCACGGGCCTTGCATGGGCCGGCCGACGGACCGAACCAGCCCCGGTGAAATCGAACAAAACCTTCTTAGGATGTTTTCCGACGTTTTGTGTAGCGGTTGACTCCCACTGGCAGTGTCAGCAATAGCAGCACCTGCCGCTGGTTTCGCCGGCTGCTCCCCCTCGCCGGCATGCTGGCGCTCCTGCCACTGGCGTCGAGCCAGTTCAGGCACGCCCATCCCAGCGTTTCGGCCACAACAGCGTCGCTGCCTGTCGCTGCGGAGCTCGGTGTCGACCCCGTGCAGTTCAGTCCTGAAGAATTGCAGGAGCTGGAGCGTCGCTTCGGAGTCCATGGCCCCCAGCCACGGCTTGCCCAGTTGTTCAGCGATGGGATCATCGAACAGATCCAGCCGTTGCGCAGCCACACCATCAACCGGATCGAGGGCCTCCGTCCCTTGATCCGCAGTGAGTCACGCCGTCAGGGGGTCAACCCCATGCTGGTGGCGGCGGTTCTCTTTGATGAGATGCGTCACGCCAAACCCGGCGAAGATTTCCCCTTGGCGGCTCACTCCGGTCTGTTCACCACCCACGGTCCAGCCCAGCTCGGCCTTGGGGAGATGCAGAAGCAAGGTCTGCTTCCAGCCGACCCAAGCCCGGAGCAGATTGCCGAGGCCCGTGAGCTGCTGCTTGATCCAGAGCAAAACGTGCGGTTGCTGATCCGCAAGTTTGGCCGCCTAAGCCGTGAACTCGACCTGCCGCGCCAGCGCGAGCTCCAGGCGAGCGGGTCAGTCGCGGATGCCAAGGCTCTTGCCACCCTGGCCTACCTGCACAACGGCAAGCTCGACTACCCACGCCGCATCCTGCGCCACATGCAGGACCCAGAGCTGCATGCCCTGCTCTACGGCACCCGTCGCAAACCTGTATCTCCGCTGATCTGAGCTGGTTTGTCCAAGCGGCGCGTCAGCAGAGCCGTCCCAGGTCGGCCAGACGCTGCTCCAGGGCACGCCAGTTGAAGCTGCGGGGGTCGGCCCGTTCACCGCCGAGATCCACCGCCCGATGGGTGGTGATCTGCCCGGGACCGATCGGGTAACGATCCATCCAGGTGGAGAGCAAAGCAGCCAGGGCGTCGTACTGGGCTGCGGTGTAGCCGCTGTGGGTTGGAGCGGCGTCTTCTCCGTCGATGGGTGTTTCCAGACTCACGTGCAGGGCAAAGTTGTTGACCGAGCCCCCCACCCGTGGATTGGTCACCACCCACTGGCCATTGAAAGCGGAGTTGCCGGCGCCAAAGGCCCTCAATTCCGGATCGAGCACCTGCACCACGGCCCCGTCGGTGCCAATCAGCACGTGGTAACTCACCTGATCCTCGTCGCGTGGATGGGGGGTGACAAAGGTATTGATCGCCGAGCCGATCCCGTACACGGTTTCATGCAGCACCACCAGGCGCGGAGTGGGATCCAGTGGATTGCCGTAGGCGTCACGGCGAAACCGCTCTCCGTAGTTGGTGGGGTGGATCTGCACTTTGGCGGGAGACTCGCGGATCATGGCCATCACTCGCTCAAGGCGATCGCGTCGCTGCGGATCAGGGGCGACGCAGCTCTGGCCCAGCGGAGAACGCCAGACCTGGTGCTCTGGTGGAGCTGGCACCGTGCGCCGGCCCGGAGGGGGTGCTGCCGGCGGCTGACGCACCTCGTCGAGCAGTTCCAGCAGCGAAGGACGGGAAGCCTGTTGGTTGGCCTGCTGGCCGTAGTCACGGGCCAGCCAGCTGAGGCCACCGAGCCCGACCACGCAAGTGCCTGCCAGACCCATCAGCACAGGGCGACGGAGTTTCTTCATGACGCCTCCTCCAGCTGCAGCCAGGCGGCGCGTCGAGCCCCTGCCGCTGCATCGGCCAGCGGATCAGGCTCCAGCCACCAACGGCTTGGTCGGGGCGGTTCAGGCGCCAGCTGACGCTCCTGAATCACGCCGTCGCGACAGCAGAGCAGGCGCAGGGGACGGGGGGCCGTGGTGGCCTGCAGCACCGCA
>JBIIDQ010000278.1:0-2946 GCA_044238295.1 Vulcanococcus sp. | reverse complement strand
ATTGCGCAGGCTGCGGCGACGCAACTTCGCCGTCCAGCGATGGAAACGATGGAAGTCTCGGGTCCGTGTCATGAACACCTCCAGGTGGTGACACCACTGGTCTAACGCGGCCATCGCCCACCGCAATATCCGCTGGCAACAGATTCACAGAGGCTGCGAATCAGCGGAGATTCAGCGCGTTAAGCCTGGCCGCTCTCCCGCAGCTGAGCGTCATAGCGATCGAAGCCCACCAGCTCACGCAGCTCGGCAAACTCCAACATCCGCTCCGGCGTACGGCCGGCCTGCAGATCCTTCAGGGCGGCCTGCATGGCCGCGGCCGCACACGACAACAAGGTGAGCGGATAGGCCGCTAGCCGAACACCCATCTCCGCCAAAGCCTCTGGGGGCAGGAGGGGCGTGATCCCTCCCTCGAGCATGTTGGCCATCCGCCAGCCCGAGACCTCCCGGCAGAAGCGGCGCAGTTCAGCCTCCGAGCGCGGGGCTTCCAGAAACAGCACATCGGCCCCGAGTTCGGCGAAGGCGTTCAGGCGCCAGAGGGCCTCATCCAGCGCTGCGGCCTCGCCATGGCTCGCCGCCAGGGCCGAGCGGGCATCGGTGCGAGCCACGATCACTAGATCGGCCCCTTCGGCACGGGCCGCCACGGCAGCTCGGATCCGGGCAAGGGCTTCCTCACGCCCCACTACCTCCTTCACGCCGGTGTGGCCGCAACGCTTCGGGGCCAACTGATCCTCCAGCATGATCCCGGCGAATCCAGCGCGGGCGAACTGCTGCACGGTGCGGCGCACGTTGAGCGCATTGCCGTGGCCGGTATCGCCATCGCCGATCACGGGGATCTGCACCGCCTCACAGATCGAGCGCCCCTGATCGAGCATCTCCGACACCGTGAGCAAGCCCGTATCCGGCAACGCAGCCCGGGCCGCGGCCACCGAGAACCCGCTCATGAACGTGAGCGGAAACCCGGCGCGCTCCACCAGCCGCGCTGAGAGCGCATCGAAACAGCAGGGCATCACCAGACACTCCTCACGCTCAAGCAACGCGCGCAAACGCTGAGCAGGAGGAGTGGTCATGGTCGGACTGGGATCAACCTCCATGACCCTCGCGCAGAGGCCTGCCCTTGAATGCAGCGATGGCTTCCCCTCAACCGCCCCTGCAGCGTCTGCTGCGCAGCCTGCGCCCCCATCGCCGCCTGGTGTGGCTGGCGGCCAGCTGCTCGGTGCTCAACAAGCTGTTCGATCTGGCGCCGCCGGTGCTGATCGGCCTGGCGGTGGATGTGGTGGTGCAACAGAACACCTCCTGGCTGGCGGCGCTTGGGGTGAGTTCCGTCCCCGGCCAGTTAGGGGTGTTGGCGGCGCTCTCCTTTGTGATCTGGAGCGCCGAATCGCTGTTCGAATACCTCTATGCCCTGCTCTGGCGCAACCTGGCCCAAACGGTGCAGCACGAACTGCGCCTCGAGGCCTACAGCCATCTGCAACAGCTGGAGATGGGCTTCTTTGAGGCCAGCAGCAGCGGCCGGTTGCTGGCGATCCTGAACGACGACATCAATCAACTCGAGCGCTTTCTCGATCACGGCGCCAATGAACTGCTGCAGCTGATCACCACCGTGCTGGCGGTGGGCGGCGCCATGGTGTGGCTCTCCCCCACGGTGGCGGGGGTGTCGTTCATTCCGATCCCGGTGATCCTGTGGGGATCGCTCACCTTCCAGAAGCGGCTGCAGCCCCGTTACCGCGAAGTGCGCGAGCGGGCCGGTGATCTAGCCAGCCGCCTCGCCAACAACCTCGGCGGCATGCTCACAATCAAGAGCTACGTCGCCGAGCCGTGGGAGAACCAACGGCTCGCCGAGCAGAGCCAGGCCTACCGCCAGAGCAACGCCAAGGCGATCCGCTTCTCGGCCGCCTTCATCCCGCTGATCCGCTTCGCGATCCTGTTCGCCTTCCTGGCGATCCTGGTGATCGGCGGGTTGCAGGCCTGGAGCGGCGCCATCGCGGTGGGCACCTATTCGTTCTTGGTGTTCATCACCCAGCGGCTGCTGTGGCCGCTCACCAGCCTGGGCCGAACCCTCGACGACTACCAGCGCGCCATGGCCTCGAGCCAACGGGTGCTGGATCTGATCGACACCCCCATCGCCATCCCCAGCGGCCATCGCCGCTTGCCCCTCAGCCAGGTGCGCGGATCCCTGAGCTTCCGCGCTGTGGATTTCGCCTACAGCGGCCGAGCCCCCCTGCTCCACAGGTTCAACCTGGAGGTGCCCGCCGGCAGCACGATTGGCATCGTGGGCGCCACCGGCTCAGGCAAGAGCACGATCGTGAAGCTGCTGCTGCGGCTTTACGACATCCAGGGCGGCGAGATCCTGCTCGATGGCCTGCCCATCCACCAGCTGGAACTGGCGGATCTGCGCCGTGCCATCGGCCTGGTGAGCCAGGAGGTGTTTCTCTTCCACGGCACGGTGGCGGAAAACATCGCCTACGGCAGCTTCGACGCACCTCGCGCCGCGATCGAGCGGGCGGCCCAGCTCGCTGAAGCCTCCCGCTTCATCGAAGCACTGCCCCAGGGCTACGACACGGTGGTGGGGGAACGGGGCCAGCGCCTCTCCGGCGGCCAGCGCCAGCGCATCGCCCTAGCCCGCGCCATCCTCAAGAACCCGCCGGTGCTGATCCTGGATGAGGCCACCGCCGCGGTGGACAACGAAACAGAAGCCGCGATTCAGCGCTCCCTCGATCTGATCACGGCCGAGCGCACCACCTTGGTGATCGCCCACCGCCTCTCCACGGTGCGCCGCGCTGATCAGATCGTGGTGATGGATCAGGGGCGGATCGTGGAAGAGGGCAGCCACGACAGCCTGATCGCCGCCGGCGGGGCCTACGTGAACCTCTGGCGGGTGCAGGCCGGCCTGCGGGCCGATGAAGCGCTACGCCTCTGATCGCCCACGCCCAGCAGCCGGCCAGCCCA
>JBIIDQ010000277.1:0-2961 GCA_044238295.1 Vulcanococcus sp. | reverse complement strand
CACGGCCGCCACGGCTTCAATGCCGCCGCTGCCGCCCAGCAGGTGGCCGGTCATCGACTTGGTGGAACTCACCGGGATCTGCAGGGCGCGCTCGCCGAGCGAGGCCTTGATTGCGGCGGTTTCGTTGAGGTCGTTGGCGGGGGTGCTGGTGCCGTGGGCATTCACGTAATCCACCGCCTCAGGCTCGAGGCGGGCATCGCGCAGGGCGAGGCGCATCGCTTCGGCGCCACCCACCCCACCGGGTGAGGGGGAGGTGATGTGGTGGGCATCGCAGGTCATGCCGTAGCCCACGATCTCGGCCAGGATCGTGGCGCCGCGGGCCTGGGCATGCTCGAGGCTCTCGAGCACCAACACGCCGGAGCCTTCACCAATCACGAAGCCATCGCGTTCGGCATCGAAGGGGCGGCTGGCGGTGGCGGGATCGTCGTTGCGGAACGAGAGGGCCTTGGCGCTGGCGAAGCCGGCCACACCGAGGGGGGTGATGGCGGATTCAGCGCCGCCGCACACCATGGCGTCGGCCAGGCCGAGCTGGATCAGGCGGAAGGCATCGCCGATGGCGTTGGAGCCGGCCGCGCAGGCGGTGGCCACGGCCGAGCTGGGCCCCTTGGCACCGATGGCGATCGCCGCCAGGCCGGTGGCCATGTTGGGGATCATCATCGGCACCGTGAACGGGCTCACCCGCGAGGGGCCCTTATCGGCCAGCACGTGCGCCTGGGTTTCCATCATCAGCAGGCCGCCCACGCCGGAGCCGATGGCGGTGCCCACGCGATGGGCGTTGCTGTCGTTGATCGTGAGCCCGGCGTTAGCCACCGCCTGCTTGGCGGCCACCACGCCGAACTGGCAGAAGCGATCCCAGCGCTTCGCTTCTTTGGGCTCGATGTAGGCGGAGGGATCGAAATCCTTCACCTCAGCGGCAAAGCGGCAGGCGTGAGCGGATGCGTCGAACAGGGTGATCGCTGCCACCCCGTTGCGTCCCGTACTCAGACCTTGCCAATAGGAAGCAACGTCGTTGCCGATCGGTGTAACCGCGCCGAGGCCTGTAACGACGACGCGGTGGAGACCCTCCACCATCAGTTCCTCAGGCCTGCTTGTCCTGGATGTACTTCACGGCGTCACCCACGGTGGTGATGCCTTCAGCGGCCTCGTCGGGGATCTCGATATCAAAGGCTTCTTCCAGGGCCATCACCAGCTCAACGGTGTCGAGCGAGTCAGCGCCCAGATCGTTCTGGAAGTTGGATTCCGGCTTCACTTCGCCGGCGTCAACGCTCAGTTGCTCGACAACAATCGAGCGGACTTTCTCGAAGATCGCTTCCTGGGACATGGCCGGTGTGGCGGACGCCGCATCCTACGGGGCGACCTTCATGGGCCCTTCTGCTTATGAACAAGGGTGACGGAGCGCGAGGAGGGGCCACTCACCCTGGGTACCTTGGGCGTCGCGTCCCGAGGCGACATGTCCCACGCCGTCAAGATCTACGACACCTGCATCGGTTGCACCCAGTGCGTGCGTGCCTGCCCTCTCGATGTGCTCGAGATGGTGCCCTGGGATGGCTGCAAGGCTGGACAGATTGCCTCGTCGCCCCGCACGGAAGATTGCGTGGGTTGCAAGCGCTGTGAAACCGCTTGCCCCACCGATTTCCTCTCGATTCGCGTTTACCTGGGCGACGAAACCACCCGCTCGATGGGTCTCGCCTACTGAGCCTTTCGGCTTCTTCCCATAAGCTCAAGCCCGGCCCCGCCGGGCTTTTTTGTTGTTGGCAGCGCTATGTGCGGCATCGTTGCGGTGATCGGTTCGCGCGAAGCAGCGCCCCTGTTGCTCGAGGGCCTGCGCCAGCTCGAATACCGCGGCTACGACTCGGCGGGCATTGCCACGGTGAACGGCGAGCGGCAGCTGAGCTGCCTGCGGGCGGAAGGCAAGTTGGTGAACCTCACCCAGCGCTTTGAAGCCTCGGGCGCGGCGGGGTTATGCGGCATCGGCCACACCCGCTGGGCCACCCATGGCAAACCGGAAGAACGCAACGCCCACCCCCACCTGGATGGCCCCGGGCGGGTGGCGGTGGTGCAAAACGGAATCATCGAGAACTACCGCACCCTGCGGGAGGAGCTGCAGGCGGAGGGGGTGGTGTTCCGCTCCGATACCGATACAGAAGTGATCCCTCACCTGCTGAGCCGGGAGCTGGCGCGGCTGCAGGCCGGCGGGGCCAAGCCCAGCGGCGCGCTGCTGCTGCAAGCGCTACAGGCGGTGATCCCCAGGTTGCACGGCGCCTATGCCCTGGCGGTGGTGTGGGGGGAGCTGCCCGGCGCCCTGGTGGTGGCCCGCAAGGCGGCACCGCTGCTGATTGGCCTGGGGGAAGGGGAATTCCTCTGCGCCAGCGACACACCAGCCCTGGCGGGGTTCACCCGCACGATCCTGCCCCTGGAAGACGGCGAGGTGGCGCTGCTGACGCCCCTAGGGATTGAGCTCTACGACGCCGCTGGTGATCGGGTGCAGCGCACCCCCACGCTGCTGAGCGGCACCGAGCACGTGGCCGATAAGCGCAGCTTCCGCCACTTCATGCTCAAGGAGATCCACGAGCAGCCGGAAACGGCAGCGCTGTGGGTGGCCCGGCACCTGCCGGAGAGCGATCAGGGCGTGGCCCCCCACTCCGGTTCGTTAGTGGCACTCCCGCTCGATGAAAGCGTGTATGAGGGAGTGGAGCGGATTCAGATCCTGGCCTGCGGCACCAGCCGCCATGCGGCGCAGGTGGGGGCCTATCTGCTGGAGCAGCTGGCGGGGATTCCCACCAGCGTGTTTTACGCCAGTGAATTCCGCTATGCCCCGCCGCCGCTGAGCCCCCACACGCTCACGATCGGGGTGACCCAATCGGGCGAAACGGCCGACACCCTGGCGGCCCTAGCGATGGAGCAGGAGCGCCGCCGCGCCATGGCGGATCCGGCCTATGCGCCGCGGCTGCTGGGGATCAC
>JBIIDQ010000276.1:0-2967 GCA_044238295.1 Vulcanococcus sp. | reverse complement strand
TGAGCCGATCCGTGAGCGAGCAGCCCGCCACCGAAAGCAGCAAAAGCGAGAGCAGCACCACCGACAGCAGCACCACCAACGGCAGCAGTGTCGGAAAAGCCGTTCCTGAAGCCAGCAGCAGTCGGCGCCGTAAGGGGCCCCTCAGCTTTCTGAGCGGCTCGCTCACCAGCTTCGGGTTCGGCTGGCTGGCGCTGCAGTTGGCCCAGCGGGTGGTGGGTTACTACGCCGAGCACCCGCCCCACTACGACGTGCGCTTTGCCCAGAGCATCGCCGTGTTCATGAAGACCCTGTTCGTGGGGATGAGCTTCTTGGCTGTCTTCACGTTTTCGTTCGTGGGACTTGGCCTGTTTCTCACATTTATCCGCAGCTTGTTACCGGGTTGGAGCGAAGCCGAGCAAACTCCTTAGCCTTGTGGGGCGCCATCCCACCGTTGATGACAGCCCACGACCTGCAGCTGCTGGTGCTGCTGCTTTCCCCGGGCATGCTCCTCTCGGTGCTGCTACTGGTCACCTTTGCTGCAGGCGGCTGAGATAAGTTGGCGCAGCGACCGGCCTGAGCCGGACTGAGTGCTCCGCTGTGGCAGAGACCCTGTTGTTCAACGCCCTGCGCGAAGCCATCGACGAGGAGATGGCCCGCGACCCCCACGTGTGTGTCATGGGGGAGGACGTGGGTCAGTACGGCGGCTCCTACAAGGTCACCAAGGACCTCTACGACAAATACGGCGAACTGCGGGTGCTGGACACCCCGATCGCTGAGAACGCCTTCACGGGCATGGCTGTGGGTGCTGCCATGACTGGCCTGCGGC
This sequence comes from Vulcanococcus sp., assembly GCA_044238295.1. Taxonomy (GTDB): domain Bacteria; phylum Cyanobacteriota; class Cyanobacteriia; order PCC-6307; family Cyanobiaceae; genus Vulcanococcus. The sequence goes on along the minus strand of JBIIDQ010000276.1, from coordinate 2,162 downwards.
CGATTGTCGAAGGCATGAACATGGGCTTCCTGTTGCTGGCGTTCAACCAGATCTCCAACAACATGGGGATGCTGCGCTACACCAGCGGCGGCAACTTCACGATCCCAGCCGTCGTGCGTGGTCCTGGTGGCGTGGGTCGTCAGCTCGGGGCGGAACACAGCCAGCGCCTGGAGGCTTACTTCCACGCCGTGCCCGGCATCAAGATCGTTGCGGTGAGCACCCCCACCAATGCCAAGGGCCTGATGAAGGCCGCGATCCGCGACAACAATCCGGTGCTCTTCTTTGAGCACGTGCTGCTCTACAACCTGAGCGAGGAGATCCCACAGGGCGACTACATCTGCGCGCTCGACCAGGCGGATCTAGTGAAGGAGGGCAGCGACGTAACGATCCTCACCTACTCGCGCATGCGCCACCACTGCCTCAAGGCAATCGAGCAGCTCGAGAAAGACAGTGTGAGCGTCGAGCTGATCGACCTGATCAGCCTCAAGCCTTTCGATATGGAGACCATCTCCCGCTCGATCCGCAAGACCCACAAGGTGCTGATCGTGGAGGAGTGCATGAAGACCGGTGGTATTGGCGCTGAGCTGATGGCGCTGATCACCGAGCAGTGCTTCGACGATCTCGATTGCCGGCCGGTGCGTTTGTCCTCCCAGGACATCCCGACGCCCTACAACGGCACCCTCGAGAACCTCACGATCATTCAGCCCCACCAGATCGTGGAAGCAGCGAAGGCGCTGAAGAGCGGCCAGGTCTGATCCCAACTTCTTAACCCCCTCGCAACACCGATGGCGCGTCAACAGGGGTGGTTTGCCCTAATCCTGGCTCTGGCGATCGCGGCGGGAGCCGTCTTGGCGAGCTTCCCGTTGCAGCTGGGCCTGGATCTCAAGGGTGGGAGCCAGCTCACGCTGCAGGTGCTGCCCGCTGGAGCGGTGAAGCAGGTGAAAAGCGAGCAGCTGGAGGCGGTGAAGGATGTGCTCGATCGCCGCATCAACGGTCTTGGCGTGGCTGAATCCACCCTGCAGACCGTGGGCGACGATCAACTGGTGCTGCAGCTGCCAGGCGAGCAGGATCCCAGCCGTGCCGCGAAGGTGCTCGGCACCACGGCCCTGCTCGAATTTCGTGCCCAGAGGCCTGGCACGGAGCAGGAGATGACCGGTTTGCTCAAGCTCAAGCGCCAGTCACAGGCTGTGCTGAGTCAGAGCCGGCAGAAGCAGGCCGATGGTCAGCCCCAACCGGAGATCAAGTCGGAGGAGCTGGCGAAGGCGCTCGATCAGCTCGGCATTCAGGTTCCAGCGGGCAGTAGCGAAACCGAACAGCTCGAGCTGCTGCTGGCGGAGGTGAACCGCCGCATCGTTGAGCTTTACGAGCCCGCCCAGCTCACCGGCAAAGACCTCACCAGCGCCGGGCGGCAGCAACAGCAAACCGGCAGCGGCTGGGATGTGACCCTGGCCTTCAACACCGAAGGCGGCCGCAAATTCGCCGATCTCACCCAGGGCATCGCGGGCACCGGCCGCCTGCTCGGCATCGTGCTCGATGGCCGCTCGATCAGCGAAGCCAGCGTGGGTCCTGAGTTCAAGCCAGCAGGGATTACCGGCGGTGCCGCCAGCATCACCGGCAATTTCACGGCCGAAGAAGCCCGCGATCTCGAAGTGCAGCTGCGCGGCGGCTCCCTTCCACTGCCGGTGAAGCTGATCGAAGTGCGCACCGTGGGCCCATCCCTGGGCGCTGAGAACATCCGCTCCAGCCTGATTGCTGCGCTCTCAGGCCTGGCCCTGGTGGCGGTGTTCATGGTGGTGGTGTATCGCCTGCCGGGGTTTGTTTCGGTGTTGGCCCTCAGCCTTTATGCGTTGTTCAACCTGGCGATCTACGCATTGATTCCAGTCACGCTCACCCTTCCAGGCATCGCTGGTTTCATCCTCTCGGTGGGTATGGCCGTGGATGCCAACGTGCTGATCTTTGAGCGGGTGAAGGAGGAGCTGCGCAGCGGGAATACCTTGATTCGTTCCCTGGATACGGGCTTTTCACTCGCCTTGTCGTCGATCGTTGATGGCCACGTCACGGGTCTGATCAGTTGCGCCGCCCTGTTTGCCCTCGGCACGGGCCTGGTGAAGGGTTTTGCTGTCACTTTGGCGATCGGTCTGGTCCTCAGCCTGTTCACGGCG
>JBIIDQ010000275.1:0-2994 GCA_044238295.1 Vulcanococcus sp. | reverse complement strand
GGCCCGCTGTGGCTCTTGACCAATAGGGGTGCATCGGGGTGGCCACCGCCGGTTGGTGGGTAGTACCAGGCGTGGGTTCTCAAGCCGCCATGGCCTTCGAACCAAAGCTGTTGCGCCGGGCTAATCGCCTCGGCTGGCATGGGGCATGGAGCAGCGGGTTGATGGCGCCATTGGCCGCTGCTGAAAACCAGTTCCAGCAGGCCCGAGGGTTCCGTGGCGCTGCTCGCCACACAAGCGAGTTGCCCCGCTTCCGCACAGAGATCGGCGAGATCGGTGAATGGTGTCGTGATCACCTGCCATGCGGCGGCGCTGCTCTGCTCGCCGGGCAGCGTTACGGCGCCGAGCTCCCAGCTGCCTTCGCTGCAGCAGATCGCGAGCAGGCGCTCACCATCCCAGGCGTGGGTGCTCATGCCGAACACCCATTGGGGCATGGCAAAGTCCGCCTGCAGCGGCAACAGGGGCTGCCACTGGGGCTCTGTGGCGGAAGCGCCATCGGCTCCGGCCCAGCGCTCCAGGTTCCAGAAACCGCTGCGGTCGTTGCTCACCACCAGGTCGCTTCCGGCCCAGATGGGCTGAAACACCGAGCAGCCCTCGGCATTTGCCAGGGTGGATCCGGCGATGGCTCGCCCTGAAGCCAGGCTTCCATCAGGCTGGATCTCTGCAAGCCAGAGCTGGCTGCGGTCCCAGGGCATGCAGGGCTGCTGCCACTCCACCCAGGCCAGTTGCCGTCCGCTCGGGCTGAGGGCCGGGTAGCCGCAAAAATCAACCGGGCTGTGCAGGGGCTGCGGTTCACCGCCTTGCAGAGACACGGCCACGAGCTGATCCCTGCCACCGGCTTCCAGCACACCGATCCAGCGGTTGTTAGCGGGATCGATCAGGCCGCCCCCGAGTGCCCCTGGGAAGCGGCCATCGCTGCCGGGTGAGGTGAGCCGCTGGGGTTGTGGTTTGTCGCCATCAAGGCCGAGCAGCCACAGGCAGCGATCAGCGTCGTGAACGAACACGGCAATGGGCTCAGCGTTGCCCACTTGGCCGATTGCGCAAGCACCGCCTCCGTATTCATGCACGCGGCATCGGAGGTTCCAGACCCCTGGTGTGAGCTCCACTGCCGCCTGGTCGGGGCCGCGGCGTGCCATCAAGGTGGTGCGGCCCTGCTCCTGGGGGCGCTGTTCAAGCCAGTAGAGAACGCCTCCGAGCAGCCTGGGTTCCTTGATGGTGGGGGTCTTGCCCAGCACCACTTCGGCGGAGAGAGGGGCAGGGCTGGTGCGCACCAAAGCCATTCAGCGATGGCTCCTAGAATCGCCTGAACGACAACGCCAGCGAGGACAAGCTTTGGCCAGCAGCTTCGCCAGATTGGCGCGGTCCGCCGAACATGCCGGCCGGTTGCAGGTGTCGAAGGAGCCGGTGGATAACCCTCCGTACGACATCCACACCCTCGGGGATCAGGTGCTGCGCTCCCCTGCCAAGCGCATCGGCAAGGTGGATGACAGCATCCGCGCGTTGGCCCGCGACATGTTGGTGAGCATGTATGCAGCTCGCGGCATCGGGCTCGCTGCTCCCCAGATTGGCCAGCCTCTGCAGCTCCTGGTGATCGATCTTGAGATCGAGGATCCCAAAAGTGCGCCGCTGATTCTGATCAACCCGGAGATCAGCGCTGTGGGCGGCAGTCTCTGCACCTACGAGGAGGGCTGTCTCAGCATCCCTGGTGTGTATCTCGATGTGGTGCGTCCGAGCGTGGTGGAGGTGAGCTACCGCGATGAGATGGGCCGACCCAAGCGTTTGAAGGCCGATGGCCTGATGGCGCGCTGCATTCAGCACGAGATGGACCATCTCAACGGCGTGCTGTTCGTGGATCGCGTCACCGATCACGACAAGCTGCGCGAAGGCCTCGGTGAGAAGGGCTTCAATCCCGCCGACGTTCACTCAATCGCCTGAGGCGCTGATTCCATGCCGATGAAACCTCTGGCCGGCGTCTTTCTGGCCCTGGCCTGCCTGCTCGGGATCGCCGCCACAGGTTCTGTGTTTGAGCTTGCTTATGGCGAGCCTGATCTAGGCGTGTCCACCACCAGGCTCATCCTGGGGCTGGCCTTGCCGGGCACCGTGCTCAGCCTGCTGGTGGCGATCCGGATCAACAAGCCGGCCTGAGGGGCTGGCATCCCCGTCCGTCACTTCTACGATCCACGGGCTGAAAGCTTGTGTCTGTGATTCATTCGGTTCGCAACCTCGCCGCACGGCTGTCTTTGGTGGGTGCGCTGCCTCTGGCCGGTGCTCTGGCTCTGTTGGGGCATCAACCGGCAGTGGCTCAGTCGCTCTTCGGGGCCATCGATGTGGATCAGAGCAAGTTCGTGATCGTGTCGGCGCCGATCGGTGATGGCAGCCGTGCCCAGCTCAACATCTATGAGCAGCGCACGGAGGCGCGTCCCTGTTATGCCGTTGAGGGCAGTAAGCCTGCGGTGGTGAATCCGCTGCTGTCCACGTTTGATTTCACCGGCATTTGCAACCGGTTTATCGATGGCAATGGCTACTCGTTGCGGATCGGCAACGGCGATCTGGGAACGGTCTATCGCCTCAGTGTGCTGAAGGAAGCGGGTGACACCCTGCTGATGGCCCTGCCCACCAAACCTGGTGCGGGTCCGGAGATGGTCGTGGCCCGCAGCGGCGGCAGCGGCAACGGTTTTCTGCTGCTGGTGCCTGAACCGGGTTGGAAGCTGATGCGCCGTCAGTTCGGTGGTCGCACCCTCGGTCACGTGTACGTCTATCGCGACAGTTGGCCCGCTGAGGCAGCCGCATCACCCACCCCGCCCGCCCCACCTGCGGGCAGCTAAGGGGCGGGCACCACGCTTGCTACCATCGTCAAACTGCACAGATTCTTGATCGGTTTATGACCCAGGTCACCGTCGGCGAAAACGAGGGCATTGAGTCGGCGCTGCGCCGCTTCAAGCGCCAGGTGTCCAAAGCCGGGATCTTCGCCGACCTCAAGCGCCTGCGTCACCACGA
>JBIIDQ010000274.1:0-3013 GCA_044238295.1 Vulcanococcus sp. | reverse complement strand
GGTGAATGCAGTAGTGCTGGGCCAGAGCCTGTTCGTCGGCGATGGACTCGATCCAGCGCTCCATCGGCTTGTTGTCAAGTTGAGATCAAAGTGCTACCCCTGAGATAGACGATGTTGTCTGCATGTCTCAGCTCACCATCAAGCTCAGCGACAAGGCCGATGCCTTGATCGCCCAGCTTCAGAAGGAAATTTTCAATCGCCGCCGCAAGAAGGTTTCGGCCTCAGGCGTGGTGGAGACCCTCGTGGAAAGCGGCGCCAAATCGCAGTCCGACAAGCGCTTTGCCACCTCCTGGAAAAACCTGATCAGCGACATTGAAAAGGCAGCCAAGCTCGCCAATGCCCATGGCAGCAAGCCGGCCAACCTGAGCGATGCGGAATGGGCGTTGGTGCTCAGCCATCGCGCCCGCAGCACCGGCACTGCCAAAACCGCTGCCAAACCAGCTGCCAAGCGCGCTGCCAAGGCCCCTGCAGCTCGCAAGCCAGCGGCTAAGAAGACAACCGCCAAGGCGAAGACCGCCGCGAGCAAGCCCGCGGCCAAGGCCAAGCCCAATCCTGCCAAAGCTGCCCGCAACCCCGTGAAGAAGACGGCCACAAAGGGCACAGCGGTGAAACCTGCCGCGCAAGCCAAGCCGACGGCAGCGCGCAGCTCCGTGGCCCGGCGCATGGCCAAGGCGGTGAGCCGGCTCAGTACCTCAGTGCCCGCAACCGCGAGCAGCAATGGCGCCGGTCAGCTCACCACTGTGAGCTGAGACTGCACTGACCCTGCTGACGCAGCAGGTGATCGGCCAGCACCAACGCCACCATCGCTTCAACCATCGGCACGGCCCTTGGCAAGACACAGGGGTCGTGCCGCCCTTTCGCCTCCAGCGTGGTGGCCTCGCCGCGGGCATTGATCGTTTGCTGTGCCTTTCGAATCGTGGCGGTGGGTTTGAACGCCACGCGGATCACGATCGGCTCGCCGTTGCTTATGCCACCTTGGATGCCACCTGAGTTGTTGGTGGCGGTGTGCAGTGTGCCGTCGGCTGTAGGCAGAAAGGCGTCGTTGTGTTCGCTGCCCTTTTGCAGCGTGCCCGCAAATCCTGATCCGATCTCGAATCCCTTGGTGGCCGGCAGCGACATCACCGCCTTGGCCAGATCAGCTTCGAGTTTGTCGAACACCGGCATTCCCAGCCCTGCTGGGACATGGCGCACCACGCACTCGATCACCCCGCCGCACGAATCGCCTTCCCGGCCGATTTCCTCGATCCGCTCGATCATCTGCTCGGCCATGGCGGCATCCGGGCAGCGCACGATGTTGCTCTCCACGGCATCGAGGGTCACGCTGCTGGGATCCACTGAGGCTTCCAGGGTGTGGATGCGTTTCACCCAGGCGATCACCTCGGTGCCGTGTGCTTTGGCTAAGAGTTGTTTGGCGATGGCGCCAGCTGCCACACGGCCGATGGTTTCCCGCGCTGAGGCCCTGCCGCCGCCGCTCCTGGCCTGGATGCCGTATTTGGCCTGGTAGGTCGCATCGGCGTGGGAGGGGCGGAACGCCACCTCCATTTCTTTGTAGTCCTGGGGGCGCTGATCCTTGTTGCGCACCACCATCGCGATGGGAGTGCCGAGGGTGACCCCATCAAGCAGGCCGCTGAGAATCTCAACGCGGTCGTCTTCCTTGCGGGGTGTTGTGATTTTGCTTTGGCCGGGTTTGCGGCGATCGAGCTCGGCCTGGATTGCCTCAAGATCCAGCTGAAGTTTGGGCGGACAGCCCTCCACGATCACCCCGACCCCACCACCGTGGGATTCACCGAAGGTGCTGATACGGAAGAGGTCGCCGAAGCTGCTGCCCATGGACGGAGTGCGCTGAAGCGAGCCTACAAACTGGGCTCTGGTTTCAGCTTTGGGATCCGGTGAGAAAGCAGGAGCGTGCCGCTCTGATCATGCAGAGGCTTGAGCAGCACTATCCCGAAACACCGGTGCCACTGGATCACAGTGACCCCTTCACCTTGTTGATTGCGGTGCTGCTCAGTGCGCAGTGCACGGACAAGAAGGTGAATGAAGTGACTCCAGCGCTCTTCACCGCTGGACCCACACCGGCGGCGATGGCGGCACTTCCGGAAGCCACCATCTTGGATTGCATCCGTCAGCTGGGATTGGCCAAAACCAAGGCCCGCAATGTGAAGCGTTTAGCGGAATTGCTCTTGGAGCGCCATGGCGGTGAGGTGCCTAACAGTTTCGCTGCGCTTGAGGCCCTGCCTGGCGTAGGGCATAAAACTGCTTCGGTGCTGATGGCACAGGCCTTTGGTGTGCCTGCATTCCCTGTGGATACCCATATCCATCGGCTTGCTCAGCGTTGGGGCCTCTCTAGCGGCGTGAGCGTGACCCGAACCGAAACCGATTTGAAGAGGCTGTTCCCCAAGCAGGCTTGGAACAAACTCCACCTCCAGATCATCTTTTATGGCCGTGAGTTTTGTACCGCTCGCGGCTGTAATGGGACGGTCTGCCCTCTTTGCCGGGAGCTCTATCCCAATCGCCGCAAACCGGTGGCTTGGATCAAGGCCTGAACGGCGTATGGAATCCTGGCTTGCCCAAGCTTTGCCAACAAAAAAGCCCCTGCCGTAGCAGGGGCTTTCTGATCCAACCGAGGTTGAATCTGTCGGGGTTCAACCTCAGCCGATGGCGGGGGCAGTCAGGGCCACGGGGGTGGCTTCTGCTGCTGCCAGGTCGAGGGGGAAGTTGTGAGCGTTGCGCTCGTGCATCACTTCCATGCCCAGACCTGCACGGTTCAGAACGTCGGCCCAGGTGTTCACCACGCGGCCTTGGCCGTCGAGGATCGACTGGTTGAAGTTGAAGCCGTTCAGGTTGAAGGCCATCGTGCTCACGCCCAGGGCGGTGAACCAGATGCCAACCACAGGCCAGGCAGCCAGGAAGAAGTGCAGGCTGCGGCTGTTGTTGAAGGAGGCGTATTGGAAGATCAGGCGACCGAAGTAACCGTGGGCAGCCACGATGTTGTAGGTCTCTTCCTCTTGGCCGA
>JBIIDQ010000273.1:0-3031 GCA_044238295.1 Vulcanococcus sp. | reverse complement strand
TGCGCACCCAGTCGGATCGAGGTCTCTGGAATCCGGCCGCGAAGCTCAGAACGATGATCAGGTAGTCGGAGGCGCCGCCTGGTTTCAGGTCGCGGTCGCCAATGATCAGGCCTGCGTTCAAGAGAGCCAGGGTGATCAAAATCCACCGCCAGTTCTGTTTGTCGCTGCCCAGGAGGAGGCGGATGAGGATCCAGAGCGTGAGCAGGCTGTAGGCCATCAGCCGCTGTTTGGTGCAAATCAGCGCTGTGGCAACGGGGAAGCAAGCATCGAGCCAAGGGTCAAGCCTGTTGAGTCCCTGCTGCAGGCGGGTTTGCAGCGTGCTCATCCCGGATAGCCCCCTGGATTGGCGTGCTGCCAGGCCCAGCCATCGCAGCAGATGTCGCTCAAGCTGCGCTTGCAACTCCAGCCCAGGCGGCGATGGGCTTCCGTTGGATCCGCCACCGTGATCGCTGCATCGCCGGGGCGTCTGCTGGTGATCGCATAGGGGACATCGCGACCACTGGCGGCTTCAAACGCACGAATCACCTCCAGTACGGAGTGACCTTGGCCGCTCCCCAGATTGAGGGTGAGCTGCTGGGGGGGGGCGTCTAGCAGTGCTCCAAGGGCGGCCTGGTGTCCTTCCGCCAGATCCATCACATGGATGTAGTCACGCACGCAACTGCCATCAGGGGTGGGCCAGTCGCCACCAAACACCTGCAGATGCTCGCGCCGCCCGACGGCCACCTGGCTGATGAACGGGAAGAGGTTGTTGGGAATGCCGTTGGGGTCTTCGCCGATGCGGCCGCTCGGGTGAGCACCGACGGGATTGAAATAGCGCAGGCAGGCGATCCGCCAGCCGGGTTCGCTGCCGGCAAGGTCATGCAGCATCCGCTCAACCGCTGCTTTGGTGTGTCCATAGGGGTTGATCGGCTGCACAGGAGCTGTCTCCTGAATGGGCACCCGCCCTGGATAGCCATACAGCGTGGCGCTGCTGCTGAACACGATCGTTTTGCAGCCGTGAGCGGCCATGGCCGCCAGTAGCTGTTGGCTGCCGCCAACGTTCACGTCCCAGTATTTGAGGGGCTCCCTCACGGATTCCCCCACCGCCTTGAGGCCAGCAAAGTGCACAACGCCTGCGAAAGGGCCCCGTTGAAAGGCCTGCGTGAGGTCCTGGGTTGAGCGGATGTCACCCTTCAGCACCTCAAGCCGAGCGCTGGCACCGTCGCCAGCCAATTCACCGACTCGTTTGAGCGCTTCTGGTGAGCTATTGGCGAAGTTGTCGATCACCAGCAAGTCGTGGCCCGCTTCAAGCAGCACCAGACAGGTGTGGCTGCCAATGAAGCCCGCGCCCCCAGTGATCAGCAGACGCGCCAACGGCAGCTAGGCCTCAGAGATTTGAGATTAAGGGAAGCACTCGATCCCGCAAGATGGCAGCAGCGTGCAGCGTTGGTGTGGAGAAACTGCAGAGCCTTCGGGGCATGGTCGATCTGCTGCCGCAGATCACTCCCCTCTGGCAGCGGATTGAAGCCACCGCCCGTGAGCATTTTGCGCGGGCTGCGATCGCTGAGATTCGGACTCCCATCTTGGAGGCCACCGAGTTGTTTGCTCGAGGCATCGGTGAGGCCACCGATGTGGTGGGCAAGGAGATGTATACCTTTCTCGATCGGGGTGATCGCAGTTGCACGCTTCGGCCTGAGGGAACGGCCTCAGTGGTGCGGGCCGCGATTCAGCACGGTCTGTTCAGTCAGGGGCCTCAGCGTCTCTGGTATGGCGGGCCGATGTTCCGCTATGAGCGACCTCAGGCTGGCCGCCAGCGCCAGTTTCATCAGATCGGTGTTGAGCTGCTTGGTTTTTCGGATCCCCGCAGTGATGTGGAGGCCATCGCCGTGGCCTGGGATCTTCTGGCGGCGCTTGGGGTTCAAGGGCTGGCACTTGAACTCAATTCCCTCGGTAGCGCCGAGGATCGGCTTCGCTACAGGGAGCAATTGGTCGATTGGTTGAGTGAGCGCCGCGATCAGCTTGACCCCGATTCTCAAGATCGCTTGCAGCGCAATCCTCTACGCATTCTGGATTCCAAGGATCCAGGCACGCAAACGGTGCTAGCCAAGGCACCCACCTTGGCCGACGCCCTGTGCGACGAGAGCCGCAGTCGTTTTGCTCAGGTCACCGATGGGCTCAACCTGCTTGGCATTCCCTTCCACATCAATCCACGCCTGGTGCGCGGACTCGATTACTACAGCCACACGGCCTTCGAGATCACGTCTACCCAGCTCGGTGCTCAAGCAACAGTGTGCGGTGGTGGCCGTTACGACGGCTTGGTGGAGCAGCTCGGGGGGCCTCCTACATCGGCAGTCGGCTGGGCTCTAGGGATGGAGCGCTTAGCGATCCTGCTGGGCCAGGGCGCTCAGGGAGTGGAGCTTGATGGGCCTGAGCTGTATGTGGTGAGTCGGGGTGAACGGGCGGAGCCGCTGGCCCTGCAGCTGGCCCGGCAACTGCGTCTGGCAGGGCGTTCGGTGGAGCTGGACCTCAGCGCCAGCGCGTTTGGAAAACAGTTCAAGCGGGCTGACCGCGCCGGCGCCCGTTGGGCCCTCGTGCTCGGCGACAGCGAGGCTGAAGCAGGACTTGTGACCCTCAAAGATCTAAGAGGGAGTGCCGAAACCGTGGAGGAACGCCTCAGCTTCGAGGAGCTTCTCAAGCGCTTCGCCTAGTTTGCTGGCACTAGAGCACCAACGTCAGTGAGCGCCCCTGGCCCAGTCATTCGCACGATCTGCTGCATCGGCGCTGGGTATGTGGGCGGCCCCACCATGGCGGTGATTGCCGATCGTTGTCCTGAGATTCGGGTGACCGTGGTGGATCTCAATGCCGAGCGCATCGCCGCTTGGAACGATGCCGATCTAAGCCGGCTGCCCGTCTATGAACCCGGTCTGGATGCGGTGGTGGGGCGTTGCCGCGGTCGCAATTTGTTCTTCAGCACCGAGGTGGCTGAAGAGATTGCAGCCGCCGACATGGTCTTTCTCTCGGTGAATACACCCACGAAGACCAAAGGGCTGGG
>JBIIDQ010000272.1:0-3032 GCA_044238295.1 Vulcanococcus sp. | reverse complement strand
CAGCGGGCTCCCTTCAGCGACCTAGCCGATCTGCAACTGCGCCTCCAACTGCCACCAGCTCTAGTGGAAGACCTGATCGGCAAGGTGCGCTTTGGCCAGGGGCCTGCCGGTCCGCAATTGCCGCGTTCAGCCTGAAGCGATGGCCGAGCGCAATGCGCCCCGGCAAGGGGATCTATTCAGCCCCACGATCGGAGCTGGTGCCCTCAGCCCGGAAGCGCTGCCACTTCAAGAGCATCAGCTGCGGGAGTGGCAGCAACGGCTGCTGGAATTTCAAGAATCCCGCTTTGCCGGGGCAGCCCAAGGCCGCACCCTCTCCGCTGGCCAGATGGATTTGTTTGATGGCGGGGTCATCGGTGCAGCAGCCACCGTGCAGCGCCTCGATCCCTTGGCCCTCGCCCCACAGCACCTTCAATTCTGGCGTTGGCCCGAAGCAGCCAACAGCGGCGCCGCGCTCTATTTCGTGCTGGATCGGCCGCCCCATCTCTCCGGCCACCTGCTGCTCTACGTGGGGGAAACCGCCCAGGCCGATCGGCGCTGGAAAGGTGAACACGACTGTAAGAGCTACCTAGCGGCCTATGGGGAAGCCCTCCAGCAGGTGGGGCTGGGCAGCCAGCTGAGCATTCGCTTCTGGAGTGATGCCCCCAGGCCGGTTCGGGAGCGGCGAGGCCTGGAGCAAGCCCTGATCCGCCACTGGCTGCCGCCCTTCAACAAGGAAACACGCGGGCGTTGGGCAACGCCCTTCACCGCTGATCCGGACTGATCGCTCTACCATCGCGGCCAGCTGAACCGCCGAGATGCCCGCCGAAATCCGCTGCAGCACAGCCAGCCTCAGCAGCTGGAGCGGCGAGGCCCTGGCGGTGGGCCAGTTCAGTGGCGAAGCCGGTGATTCCAGCCGCCATGCCTTAACCGAGCGCTTCGGCGCAGCCGTAGCCGAGCGACTGGAGCAGCGGCGCTTCAAAGCCAAACCGGGCGAGTGCCTGAGCATCGATCTGCTGGGCAGCAGCCCCAGCCTGCTCGTGCTCGTGGGCCTTGGGGCCCCAGCTGATTTCGGCCCGGAACAGCTGCGCAGCGCGACAGCAGCCGCAAGCAAGGCGGCCGCAGCAGCCGGTGTCCAACAGTTGGGCCTGGCCATGCCCATCGAGGGGCTCGACCCTGCTGGTTCAGCCACCGCCATGGCAGAAGCGGTGCGACTCAGCCTCTATGCCGATCAGCGTTTCAAGAGCGAGGCAGAGCCAAAGCCCTGCCCCCAACAGGTGGAACTGCTGGGCCTACCGGACTCCGCCCATGAAGCGATTGCCTCTAGCCAAGCCGTGTGCAGCGGCGTGGAGCTCGCCAGGGAGCTGGTAGCCGCACCACCCAATGTGGTGACGCCAGCCGCCCTGGCAGACACCGCGGCCAGTATTGCGCGCGAATTCGGCCTGGAGCTCAAGGTGCTGGAGCGGGCCGAATGCGAAGCACTCGGGATGGGCTCCTATCTGGCGGTGGCCCAGGGTTCGGATCTGCCGCCAAAGTTCATCCACCTCACCTACCGACCCGCCAGCGGGGCAAGCCGTCGACTGGTGTTGGTGGGCAAGGGCCTCACCTTCGATTCAGGCGGCTACAACCTCAAAACTGCCGGCTCGCAGATCGAGATGATGAAGTACGACATGGGCGGCAGCGCAGCGGTGCTGGGTGCCATGCGTGCCATCGCTGAGCTGAAGCCGGCCGGCGTGGAGGTGCACATGATCGTGGCCGCCTGCGAAAACATGATCAGCGGCGGCGCCATTCACCCAGGCGCGATCGTGAAGGCCTCCAACGGCAAAACCATCGAGATCAATAACACCGATGCAGAAGGCCGTCTCACCCTGGCCGATGCCCTGGTGTACGCCTGCAAGCTCGAACCCGACGCAGTGGTGGATCTGGCCACCCTCACCGGTGCCTGTGTGATCGCCCTCGGTGAGGAGATTGCAGGCCTTTGGTCTCCCTGCGATGGCCTGGCCGAAGCGTTGCTTCAGGCTGGCGAGCAAGGGGGCGAGACCCTGTGGCGCATGCCCCTGCGGGCCTCCTACCGCGAGGGACTGAAGAGCGGTCTGGCTGACATGAAGAACACCGGCCCCCGCCCCGGCGGCTCGATCACTGCGGCTCTGTTCCTGCAGGATTTCGTAAGCGCTGATGTGGCCTGGGCCCACATGGACATCGCCGGCACTGTGTGGAGCGACAAAGGACGGGGCCTCGATCCAGCTGGTGCCACTGGCTATGGGGTGCGCACCCTGGTCAACTGGGTGGAGGCAGGAGGCCACGCCTAGGCTGGCTGGGCACGACCGTCCCAGCTCGACCTCATGGCCGTTCGCAAGATCCGCTGGTTCGTGAAGGCCCAGATCGGGGTGCTGCTTCTGCCGACTGGACTTTGCATGTTCGGGGAGGCCGTTCAGCGACGCACCCTGCAGGCCATGGGACAACCGCATGGGCCATGGTTTTGGTACGGCACCCTCAGCCTGGTGGCCATCGTTGCTGGTGTGGGCCTGATGGTGGAGAGTGGCTTGCTGCGCGGCTACCCCGGGCAACAGCGCGAGCCGAAGAGCTGAACCGCTGACCCCTCAGGCGGCAGCAGCGATGCGATTGCCGCTTTGCATCACATCCCGCGGCACCTCCAACGCGTGGATCTGCCAGCGAGCACGGTCTCCGAAGTGCTGCAGTAGCCGATCAAGATCGTCTGACGCCTGCTTCGGGCTCTCATAGGGGCCGATGTGACGGGTCACGAGACCATCGCGAATCGTCAGCAGATACATACACACGCCTGCATTCGAGTCGCAGAAAAGGTAGGAGACTCTCCTGAGAGGAAAAAGGTCGGAAACCCGCTCCACCACTCAAAAAAGCCCCAAACAGCCATCCGGCGGCTTCAGCTTTTCCTTCGAATTGCCCGCCGTTGGCTGCATCGACCTGCGTCAGGAAGCCGACACCCAGGGTGCCCGGCTTCTGGCTTTGGCGCCCCAGACCTGATCCAGGCGGCGATCGCGGCCGCAGGCCCAGCGGTAATAGCGGTATTTCACGCT
>JBIIDQ010000271.1:0-3050 GCA_044238295.1 Vulcanococcus sp. | reverse complement strand
GAGCGTGGCCGAACTGAAGCAGGCGCTGCACCACGGCCGCCGCGCCCGCGACCGCATGATCCAGGCCAACCTGCGCCTGGTGGTGGCGGTGGCCAAGAAGTATCAGCAGCGGGGCATGGAGCTGCTGGATCTAGTGCAGGAAGGCACCCTCGGGCTCGAGCGCGCCGTGGAGAAATACGACCCCACCCGCGGCTTCCGCTTCAGCACCTACGCCTACTGGTGGATCCGCCAGGGGATCACCCGCGCCATTGCCACCCAGAGCCGCACGATCCGGCTGCCGGTGCACGTGACCGAGAAACTCAACCGCATCAAGAAGGCGCAGCGCCAGATCGCCACAGAGCACGGCCGCCTGGCCTCGGTGAGCGACCTGGCCCGCGAACTGGGCCTGAGCGAGGAGGTGGTGCGGCTCACCTTGATGCGGGTGCCGCGCTCCGTGTCACTCGACACGCGCGTCGGCCGAGAACAGGACACCCAGCTCGGCGATCTGCTCGAAGACAGCCACGCCACCCCGGAGCAGGAGCTCACCCGCGAAGCGCTACACGACGACCTGGAGGCGCTGCTGGAGGAACTGACCAGCCGCGAAGCCGCCGTGATCCGCCTGCGTTATGGATTGGAGGACGACACCCCCCAGACCCTCTCCCAGATCGGCGACGACCTGCACCTCTCCCGGGAGCGGGTGCGGCAGATCGAATCGCGTGCTCTGCTCAAGCTGCGCCAACCCCAGCGCCGCTGCCGCGTGCAGGACTACATGCGCAGCCTTGACAGCGACCAGCCCAGCAGCTGAACGGCCTGGAGCAGCCCGATGTGGGCCGGTAAATTAAAGGGTCGCTACGGATGCCATGGCCAAATTCGTCTTCGTGACCGGCGGCGTGGTATCAAGCATCGGCAAGGGAATCGTGGCCGCCAGCCTGGGGCGCCTGCTCAAGAGCCGGGGCTACAGCGTTTCGATCCTCAAGCTGGATCCGTATCTGAATGTGGACCCGGGCACGATGAGCCCGTTCCAGCACGGTGAGGTGTTCGTCACCGAAGACGGCGCCGAGACCGACCTCGACCTGGGCCACTACGAGCGCTTCACCGACACCGCGATGTCGCGCTTGAACAGCGTGACCACCGGCTCGATCTACCAATCGGTGATCAACAAGGAGCGCCGCGGCGATTACAACGGCGGCACGGTGCAGGTGATCCCGCACATCACCGGGGAGATCCGCGAACGCATCCACCGTGTGGCGGCCAACAGCGGCGCCGATGTGGTGATCACCGAGATCGGCGGCACCGTAGGTGATATCGAGTCGCTGCCCTTCCTCGAGGCGATCCGCGAGTTCCGCGGCGATGTGGGTCGTAACGACCTGGCCTACGTGCACGTGACGCTGCTGCCCTACATCGGCACCTCCGGTGAACTGAAAACCAAGCCCACCCAGCACTCGGTGAAGGAGCTGCGCTCGATCGGCATCCAGCCCGATGTGCTGGTGTGCCGCAGCGATCGCCCGATCAGCGAAGACCTCAAGGGGAAGATCGGTGGCTTCTGCGGTGTACCCAAGCGCGCCGTGATCCCGGCCCTCGATGCCGACAGCATCTACGCCGTGCCGATCACGCTCGAGCAGGAGGGCCTCTGCCGCGAGGTGCTCGACCTGCTTGGCCTGGCCGACCACGACAGCGATATGGCCCTCTGGGCCGAGATGGTGGCCAAGCTGCGCAACCCCGGGCCTGCCGTGAAGGTGGCGCTGGTGGGCAAATATGTGCAGCTCAACGACGCCTACCTCTCGGTGGTGGAGGCGCTGCGCCACGCCTGCATCGATCTCGGTGCCGCCCTCGACCTCCACTGGATCTGCGCTGAACAAATCGAGGAGCGCGGTGCCGATGCGCTGCTGCGGGGCATGGATGCGGTGGTGGTGCCCGGTGGCTTCGGCAACCGCGGCGTCGACGGCAAGGTGGCTGCGATCCGCTGGGCGCGCGAGCAGCGGGTGCCCTTCCTCGGCCTATGCCTGGGAATGCAGTGCGCCGTGATCGAGTGGGCGCGCAACCAGGCCGGCCTCGCTGGCGCCACCAGCGCTGAACTGGATTCCGACACGGCGCACCCTGTGATTCACCTGCTGCCCGAACAGCAGGACGTGGTGGACCTGGGCGGCACGATGCGCCTGGGCGTTTATCCCTGCCGCCTGGCACCGGGCACCATGGGGCACCGCCTCTACGGCGATGAAGTGGTGTACGAGCGCCACCGCCATCGCTACGAGTTCAACAACGCCTACCGCAATCTGTTCCTGGAATCGGGTTACGAGATCAGCGGCACCTCCCCTGACGGCCGCCTGGTGGAGTTGATCGAACTGAAAGATCACCCCTTCTTCACTGCCTGCCAGTACCACCCTGAATTCCTCTCACGCCCCGGTCGACCCCATCCGCTCTTCCGGGGACTGATCGAAGCCGCACAGCAGCGGCTTCCGGGCAGTCCCAGTGAAGCGATCGGCCACAGCCAGGGCATTCAAGCTGCCGCACCGACGGCGTGATGGCGGTGGAGTCCACCGACTCCTCCAGCCTCCCGGTGGTGGAAACCTTTCACTCGCTCCAGGGCGAGGGCATCCACTGCGGCCGCAGCGCCTTCTTTATCCGCCTGGGGGGCTGCAGCGTGGGCTGCAGCTGGTGCGACACCAAGCAGTCGTGGCCGCGCGACGTGCACCCGATGCACTCGCTGCAGTCGCTGCGCCGAGAGGCTGCGCAGGCCACTGCGGCCGGAGCAGCCTTCGTGGTGATCACCGGCGGGGAGCCGCTGGAGCACAACCTGGCCCCCCTATGTGAGGAGCTGCAGTTCATCAGCGTGCCGCTGCATCTAGAAACGAGCGGCGTGGGCGATCTGAGCGGAACCTTCCACTGGATCACCCTCTCGCCCAAGCCGCACCGGCCGCCAAGCCCAGGAGCCCTGGCCGCGTGCCATGAGCTGAAGGTGGTGGTGCATGAAGCCAGTGATCTGAGCTTCGCCGAAGCGATGGCCGCCGCCGTGATCCAGGAGCGGAGCTCAGGCCAACCGGCGCCCCAGTTGCTGCTGCAACCCGGCTGGA
>JBIIDQ010000270.1:0-3064 GCA_044238295.1 Vulcanococcus sp. | reverse complement strand
GGGTGCAGCAATTCACAGCCGGGTTCCTGGTGCCGGTGCACAGCACGGCGGCCCTGGCCTGGTGCCTGCGCCAGCTAGCCCTGGAGCCGGGGCTATGGCAACGCCAGCGCCAGGCCGCCCTGCAACTGGCGAGCACGGAACTGGACTGGGGGGCCTACGCCGAGCGCTCGGCACTGCACTACCGGCAGTTGCTGGAGGCCGCGGCATGAGCAACCCCGAGCCGATCACGATCGTGCTGCCGGTGTACGGGCGATCGGAACTGCTGGGGCCTGCCCTGGCCAGCGTGCTGGCCTTGGAGGAGGTAGAGGGGAGCCCGTGGCGGCTGCTGATCGCAGACGATGGTTCCAATGCAGACACCCAGCGGTTCCTGGAGGGGTGGATGGCGCAGCACGGGGCCGAGCGCGTGGAGTGGCGGCGGCGTCCGCACAACCTGGGCCTGTTCGCCAACCTCAACCAAGCCATCAGCGAGGCCTCAACCGCGTGGGTACTGCTGCTCTGCAGCGATGATCTGCTGCTGCCTTCGGCCCTCACCAGGCTGCGGGCGTTGCAGCGGCAATGGCCCGAGGCTGGCCTGATCCTCTCGAGCTTCCACTCCATCAACGCTGATGGCAGCCCCCGCCCTGCCGACAGCGCCTGGCATCACGACCAGCTCAGCCGCAACACGGCCCTGATCCCACCGGAGCGGTTCGTGCCGGCCCTGCTGCAACTGGGCAGCCTCAACGGCAACCTCACCGGCATGGCCTTCTCTCGCCAGCTGTGGCAACGGGCTGGCCCCTTCCGGGCCGACTGGCGCCACGCCGCCGACTGGGAATGGCTGCTGCGGGCCTCCGAAGGCGGGCCCGTGCTACTGAACCGCGAGCCGATCGCCACGGTGCGCACCCACGCAGCACAGCTCTCCAACAGCAATCGCCGCAGCGGCCATGAGCTGCAGGAAGTGGCCGAGGTGGTGCGGCAACTCCGCCATCACCCCCTACTGGCCCATGAACCAAGGCGCCACCGCTGGGCCGCCCACGTGATGCAGTTTCAGCTGTGGAATCTCTTCAAGCAGCTTCGCGGCCAGGAAGCAGGAGAACGACGCGCCAAACTGCGCGCGATTCAAACCTCAGCAGGCCTGCGCCGCAGCGTGCTGGCCCTGATGCGCTCAGCCCCCCAACGCCTGCGAGGATTCCTGAACCTTGCGGGATGATCACGGCGATGCTCTCGGCAACCAAACCGGTAGCTGCTAGCCGGCTGCAGCGCCTGCTAGGGCCCGCGCAGGTTCTGCTGAATCCGATCATCAGCCTGGTTGTTCTGTTGCTCACCAGCCTGCTGCTCATACCCCTGGCCAGCCAGCCGCTCAGTGTTCCTCTGGCTGCCGTGAGCACGTACCTGCTGCTGATGGCGGTGAGGCTCGAGCAACCATGGCTGAGCCTCACACCACTGCCGCCACTCACGATCCTTTGCCTGGGCGCCTGGGTGCGCTGCGGTCTCGGTGGCTTGCTGCTGGCTTTCGGCAGTCCGCTTCCTCTTGAGGCCTCGAACAGCGCTTTTTGGCGACACCTGCCAGAAGCACAACTGCTCTGGCTGGCGGTGAGTGGTGCGGCAGTGGTGATCTTTACGTGCAAGCCTGCACGTTTAGCAACTTCGGCCATTCCGTCCCAGGATGCACGCCCTCAGCCACTGGTGGGGCTCACCATCGCCTGCGGGCTGTTTGCCATCACGTCGATCAGCATCGGCGTGTTTGCGGGCACGCTGGATCGCAATCCTGAAAGCTACCTGTACTGGGTATCTCAGCGCTGGCGCCCCGACGCACTTTTCACAATGCTGGCGCGGTTCCGCGATGCCTTCTTCCTGTTGGCACCACTCGCTTTGGTCAAGGCAAAACGCCAATGGCAGCGCGCAACAATCCTGACCATGGCCATCCTCTACCCGGTAATGGCCTTGCCACTGGGCGGAAGGGGCCTGGTGTTGTACCCACTGGTCTACGCCGCTTTCGGGCTCTGGCTTACGGCCATCTCGGCGAAGACCTTGCGAATTTTGATTGCTATCACATTGACGGGATGCCTAGTGGCAATCCCCAGCATCGAGTCCTATCGAGGAACCAGCGACTTCACTTCGCCCAAGGAAGACAGCCTCGGAAGCAGATTCACTCTGCTCACAAATGCCATTCAAACAACGGCAACCCAAGTTGAGCTACCAACACTTCTGAACCGAACCGGCGCGTCACTCTATGGCTGCTCAGATGGCTACCTGTTTCAAGAGCCGGCACTGAGCCGACCTAGGGCCGGCCTGCATCGGATGGGAGCAATCCTTACAGCTTGGCTACCTGAGCTGTTAGCTCCAAAAGCCGTTCCCGTACGCGATGCGCACATCATTGCCGAGGAAGTGCGTGGCCGCAGCCGCCAAGAGGCTGAAACAATGCCATACACATCGTTCGCTTGCATCTCACTAGGCGGAGATCTCTACTGGCGTGGCGGCTGGCCTGCTGTCGGCCTTGGAGCTACGGCCTTTGCCATTTTCTACAGGTTGGCAAGTGGTCTTTGGTATCAGCTAGCCAGATGGGCATCGGCATGGCAGATTTTAATTATTGCGTATCCAGCCACCTTTCTAACGATGTACCCAGCAGGGAGCATCGGCGAAACTGCATGGCTATGGATGTGGGACTTGCCGAAGTACATTATTTTCCTCGGTCTGATCTACTTGACAACACGCTGGCTGAACCGCAGCCATCCCCAAAACTCATAAACGCTACGCTCACGCCATGACAACCACCCGCCTGCTGCCACACCGATCCGACGCCAGGCTGGCTGAATTGATCGCACGCCAGGTGCTTCCTCGCCATCAGAGCAATTCTGTGCTCGACATTGGTTGCGGCGATGGCGTGGTGGGCTGCTGGCTTCCGGCAGACATCACTTATCGGGGGTTGGATCTGGCGGACGCCTGCATCTACGCGCAAGCCCATGACAACCCAGCCATCCGCTACGTGGATCCAAACCAGTTGGAGGAGGAGGTTCGACGGGAGGGGGCGTTCGACACGATTCTGCTACTAGACGTACTGGAACACACCCGCAAATTCACCCCCCTG
>JBIIDQ010000269.1:0-3071 GCA_044238295.1 Vulcanococcus sp. | reverse complement strand
AACGATGACGAGGGTGTGCGCCACAGGCAGGCGGTAAACCGCTTCCCTCTTTATCGCACCGGCGGTCAAGCCAGGGGCTGATGCCCCAGAACCAGCCGTCAACGCGGCTACAGTCCCCCCCAACGGGCGACCTGGATCCAGCTGTGCACTCTCTTCTGGCCGAGGCGGGCTCTGCAGTCGCACCTGCGGTAAGCGCCATCACGTCTCTGCAGCTCAATGCAGGGGCAGTTGCTCCAGAAGGTGCGGTGCTTCTGGCGATGCTGGCTTGCCTTCTTGTGGATCTAGCTGGAGAGAAGGCTGCCTCCCGCTGGGTACCCGTCTTTTCGTACATCGGTCTTGGCAGCGCCCTGGGCCTGTTGGCTCTCCAGTGGAATGCCACCCCTCTGGAGCCCTCGTTCCTCGGCTCTTTCCTGGCCGACAACCTGGCTGTTGCCTTCCGAGCCGTGGTGGCTGCCTCCACGTTGCTCTCGCTCTTGATCAGTTGGCGCTATGTGGAGCAAGCCGGAACGGGTGTGGGCGAGTACGCCGCCATCCTTCTGGCTGCCACCCTCGGGGCGATGTTGCTCTGTGGCTCCACCGATCTGGTGAGCGTGTTCGTGTCGCTGGAAACACTTTCCGTGGCGAGCTACCTGCTCTCCGGGTACATGAAGCGCGATGCCCGAAGCTCTGAAGCAGCTCTGAAATATCTGCTGGTCGGCTCAGCAGCGGCCGCGGTGTTCCTCTACGGCGCCTCCCTCCTCTACGGCCTCACCGGTGGTAACACCAGCCTGGAAGCGGTTGGCGTGGCTCTGCAAACCAGTGCTTCGCCTGTTGCAGCGCTGGCGCTTGTGTTTGTTCTATCCACAGTGGCGTTCAAAATCGCTGCTGTGCCCTTCCACCAGTGGACACCTGACGTCTACGAGGGATCACCCACACCGGTAGTCGCCTTTCTTTCGGTGGGCTCTAAGGCCGCAGGTTTTGCCCTTGCCCTGCGCATCCTTGTGGGCTGTTTCGAACCGTTCGAAGCGCAGTGGAAACTGCTCTTCACCGTTCTGGCCATCCTCAGCATGGTGCTGGGCAACGTGGTGGCCCTGGCCCAGACCTCGATGAAGCGGATGCTGGCCTACAGCTCGATCGGCCAAGCAGGCTTCGTGATGATCGGCCTGGTCTGCGGCACCGAAGACGGCTATGCCGCAATGGTGCTCTACATGGCGGCCTATCTGTTCATGAACCTGGGTGCTTTTGCCTGCATCATTCTCTTCTCGCTGCGCACAGGGTCCGACCGGATCAGTGATTACGCCGGCCTCTATCAGAAAGACCCGCTGATCACCCTTGGACTGAGTCTTTGCCTGCTCTCATTGGGTGGAATTCCGCCGATGCTGGGCTTCTTCGGCAAGATCTATCTCTTCTTCGCGGGCTGGGCCGATGGTCAATACCTGCTCGTGGTCGTGGGTCTACTCACCTCTGTTGTGTCGATCTACTACTACATCTCAGTGATCAAGATGATGGTGGTGAAAGAACCTCAAGAAGCCTCCGATGTCGTTAAGGATTATCCAGATGTGAACTGGAGCGTTACTGGGCTCCAGCCACTGCGCGCCGCGTTGATTTCTTGTGTTGTTGTGACCGCTGTCGGCGGTATCCTCTCCAACCCTCTGTTTGGCTGGGCCAACGGAGCCGTGGCCGGTACACCCATGCTGCAGAAGGCGCTGGCAGCCTCGGGCCTGCCGATCGGTTGATGGCCAACCCAGCCGCCCCGTTTGTGGCGGAGCTCGATCACATCCGCAAGGTCTACGGCAAAGGCGACACTGCCGTGGCCGCTCTTGATGACCTCTGCCTCAATGTGCGCCGCGGCGAGTATCTCGCCGTGATGGGCACATCAGGCTCCGGCAAGAGCACGGCGATGAATATCCTCGGCTGCCTCGATCGGCCCAGTAGCGGCAGTTACCGGCTGAATGGCACCCCTGTTGAGGGGCTGAGCGACGACCAATTAGCCGACCTGCGCAACCGCGAACTTGGGTTTGTGTTTCAGCAGTTCCACCTGCTGCAAGAGCTCAACGCTTTGGACAATGTGATGCTGCCGATGGTGTACGCGGGCGTACCAGCCGAGCAGCGCAAGGAACTGGGCATCGCCGCGCTACAGCGGGTAGGGCTGGGAGAACGCCTGTACAACAAGCCCAACCAGCTCTCCGGCGGCCAGCAACAGCGGGTAGCAGTAGCCCGGGCGATCATCAACAACCCCCATCTCCTGCTGGCGGATGAGCCCACCGGCGCGCTCGATTCGCGCACCACCAAAGAGGTGCTTGATCTCTTTGAGGAACTCCATCGCGATCAAGGCATGACGATCATGCTCGTCACGCACGAGCATGATGTGGCAGCTCGGGCCGAACGGATCGTGCACTTTCACGATGGTCGGCTGGTGGACAGCGGTGCCGGATCACAGGCCTAGGCCTTCACCACCGGACGTTCCAGGCTGAGCAGCAACTGCCCCATCAGGAGCGCAATCGCATCGCTGCCCTGCAAATCCTGGCCAGGGTCGAAATCGCCCGGATCAATCGCCACCCAGCCCCCTGCCGCTGGCTGCCGCAACTCGAAGTGCAGATGGGGGCCAGTGCTCAGGCCAGTGCTGCCCACCCGCCCAATCACCTCGCCCTGGCGCACCACATCGCCTACCTTCACATAAAGCTCTGAGAGATGGCCGTAGAGGCTGCGGCGCAGAGGGCGTTGGTGTTCCACCTCCACCGCCAATCCGTACCCGCCCGCCAAGCCACTGCTCACGACGCGCCCACTGAGGGCCGCCACCACCGGCGTTCCTTCCGGTGCCGCCAGGTCTTCGCCCGCATGCAATCGCCAGGCTCCCAACAGCGGATGTAAGCGCCAGCCGAAACCACTGGTGTTCACCGCGCTGCCAATGATCGGCAGCAACAGGCTGCGATTGCCGTTGCCGAGCACCGGCGCCGGCCGTGGTGTGACGCGGAACACGCTGGCGAGATTGAAGCTGCCACCATTCCCCGCCAACAACGCCGACACCGGCACGGTGAGCGGCGGCAGCGGCAGGCCATCGGCACCCACGCGTCCGCCCCAGGCGGTGTTGG
>JBIIDQ010000029.1:0-10984 GCA_044238295.1 Vulcanococcus sp. | reverse complement strand
ACCTGCTTCACCCGTTCGCCGGCCTCCACCCGCTCCAGCACGCTCACGATGTGCTGGTAGTCGCCGGTGCCAACGATCGCCTTGGCCTCGGGGAGGCTCTCCAGCAGTTCGTCCTGGAAGTGCTGGGCAAGGCAGCCCGCAATGATCAGTTCCTTTCCTTGCTCGGCCAGCTCCACCAGGGTGCGCACCGATTCCTCACGGGCGTCTTGGATGAAGCTGCAGGTATTCACCACCACCACATTGGCGTCTGCTTCATCGGCGCTCACGCCGTAGCCGGCCTGCGCCAGCAGCCCCAGCATGTGTTCGGTGTCGACTCGGTTTTTTTCACAACCCAAGTGAGCGAAGGCCACCGTTGGTTTCGCGGTCGCTGAGGCAGAGGGTTGCGAGGCGGTTTGGCTCATTCGAGTTCTGGATTGCGGCCGCGCGCAGGCCAATCCCTCACCCTACCGAGAGATGCTGCCTCCTCCGGCCCGTGCCTGCCACAATCAGCCCAGCAGTGATCAGTATCTGTGACCTCCTCCCGCCTTAGCGAGCGCCTGACAGGCCAGCGGCGCCGCGGCGACTCAGGCAGTAAATGGATCCGGGTGGCGATGGCCGTGCTGGCCACGATCGGCGTGATCGATACCGGTTCGATCACCCTGAAGAAGTGGGGCGTCTTGGCCTCGCTGAGCTGCAGCAGCCAGGGGTTCTTCGGCTGCAATGGCTGCGAGAAGGTGCTCTCAAGCGATTGGGGCAGTGTTCTGGGCCAGCCCCTTTCACTGTTTGGTTTTCTGGCCTACGCCGCCATGCTGCTGATGGCGGTGCTGCCGCTGGTGCTGCAGGGTGAAGCCCGTCAGAGCCTCGCTCAGTCGAGCTGGTGGGGGATGGCTCTGCTCAGCACAGGCATGACGGTGTTCAGCGCTGTGTTGCTCGGGGTGATGGCTTTTGCCATCCGCGACTGCTGCCCGTTCTGCATCATCTCGGCGGCCATCAGTACAGCGTTGTTGGTGCTCAGCCTCTGGGGTGGTGATTGGGAGGATCGCGGCCAGCTGCTGTTTCGCACCCTGATCACGGCCCTGGTGGTAGCCGTGATTGGCCTCGGTTGGGCAGCGACGGCGGGGCAGCCAGCTGTTGAAACGGGCAGGGGCGTTCCTCCACCGGTGCGTGCGGAGAGCAGCCCAGCCACGATCGCCTTGGCTCAGCAACTCACAGCACAAGGCGCTCGCCTCTACACCGCTTACTGGTGTCCCCACTGCCACGATCAAAAGGAGCTGTTCGGCCGTGAAGCTGCCGAGAAGCTTGTTGTGATCGAGTGTGCACCAGATGGAAGGGGCAGCCAGAAGGAGCTCTGTGATGCCAAAAAGATTGATGGCTATCCCACCTGGGAGATCAACGGTCAGCTCGATTCGGGTGTGAAGCCTCTGGCCAAGCTGGCTGAGCTGATTGGTTACAAGGGTCCGGCTCTCAACTAGACCCTGATACCGGTTGCGTGGCGATGCGTTGTGTGCGCTGCTGCACTGTGTGGCGGCGCCAGAACGGTTGTGGAGCTGGAAAATCCACCCGGAAGTGGCCACCTCGGCTCTCCTCCCTAAATAACGCTGCCTCCAGTAGAAGCTTGGTCACCACCAGCCGCTGACGGAGGTCGTGGGCGTGGGTGATCCACGCGGCTTCCGTCGTTCCCAGTTCAGCGAAGCGCTGAGGCTTTAACTGCTTGATGGTTTGCAGCCAGGGATCTGCGTCACTCGGTTCCTGAAGGTCACGTGTCTGGCGCAAGGCTTGCCTGAGCTGACTGGCTCGTCGCTCCACTCCTGCGGCTTGCCAGCAGAGCCTGCGCAGCTCCTGAAGTCTGCTTTCCATCGCCCTGAACTGCTCGCCCGTGGGCACGGGGATCGCGTTGATGCTCTGCTGCGATGCCTCCAAAGCGGCTGGTGCTGCGGGTAGCTCCAGCTCCCGTAGTTGTCGCGCGAACACCAGACACTCCATTAACGAATTGCTGGCCAGCCGATTGGCGCCATGCACGCCGGTGCTGGCGACTTCACCAACGGCATAGAGCCCGGGGATGGTGGTGGCGGAGTCGCCGGTGGTGCGGACGCCCCCCATGCAGTAGTGGGCTGCCGGCGCCACAGGGATCGGGGTAGTGCTGGGCTCTAGCCCGAGCTCGCGGCACCGACCGAGAATGGTGGGGAACTGTTGCTCCAGCTTGGGCCTGCCCACCGGGCGCAGGTCGAGCCACACATGCTCGAGCTGCTGCTCGCGCATGCATTGCACGAGAGCGCGGCTCACGGCGTCGCGCGGGGCGAGATCCCCTCCAGGCAGATGACTCACAGGGCTCGAGCCGTGGGCATCCACCAAGCGGGCCCCTTCACCGCGGACAGCTTCGGAGATCAAGAAATGCGGTGCCCCGGGCAGCATCAGCGCCGTGGGGTGAAATTGCACGAATTCAAGGTCGCCGATCACGGCGCCGGCCTCCCAGGCCATGGCGATTCCGTCCCCACTGGCCTGGGAGGGATTGGTGGTGTTGGCGTAGAGATGGCCGCCACCGCCGGTGGCCAGCACCACAGCTCTGGCCCGTAGCCAGCGCACGGTGCTGGCGTGCAGGGTTTGCAGTCCGCAGCAGCGTCCGTCTTCGATCCAAAGCTGCAGGGCCAGCGCCCCTTGCAGCCTCAGCAGCCCTGGCCTGCGGAGGGTCTGTCGTTCCAGCGCATCCACCAGGGCTCCACCGGTTCGATCCTGGGCGTGGAGCACCCGTCGATGGCTGTGGGCTGCTTCCAACGTGGTACTCAACGCGCCGTCATGGCGATCGAAGTCCATTCCCAGCTCGAGCAGCCGCTCCACGCAGGCGGGAGCTTCTTGCACCAGCAGTTCAACGGCCGGTCCATCGCAGAGTCCCCCGCCCGCTTGCAGGGTGTCGTCGCGATGGCTCGTGAAACTGTCTTCGGCGCGGGTCACAGCCGCAATGCCGCCTTGGGCCCAGCGGCTCGACGATCGAGGTGCGTGGTCTTTGCTGAGGAGCAACACCTTCAGGCCTGGTGGCAGCTCGAGGGCCGCCATCAGCCCTGCGGCGCCACCGCCCACCACGATCACATCCCAGTTGGAGGGCAGTTGAACCATGGAGCCCGAGGCCAGAACGGCAATAAAAAAGCCGTCGGGAAGGCCCGACGGCTTGAACCGATGGGGATATTCAAATCCCTGAGGAGGGGACCTCCGATTGGATCAGCGGTACTGACCGTCGTTGATACGGTCGTCACCTTCGTTGAGGGCGATCGAAGCTGGGGTCACCGTGAAGTTGTTCTTGTACTTCTCCACCAGCTCCTTCTGACGATCTGTCAGATCAAGCTTGAACAGGTCGTCGACGCTGTTGTAGGGACCGCCGAGCACGATTTTCCCGGCCAGGGTGGGATACATCCCTGGAAAGGCCTGGAAGCGCCGAACCGAGCAGTTGTTGAGGTCAATCTTGTCGCCTCGTTCGGCGATCTTGTCATCAGCCACATTGCGCAGATCCGCGGCCTGGGCAGCGGGTGCGAGCGTCAGGCTGAAGAGCAGGCCGGCCAGCAGCACGCCACTCATGAGCCATGAAACCAGCCGTTTCATCGAGAACTCCGTCTGAACGGGAATCACAGGGGCTGCCATGCAGCTTTGCAAAGCTACAGGCGAGATGCTCAAGGCCCTGTCTGCTGCGCTCAGGCTTTTGCAGTTCTTCAGATCAGGCCGCTGAGCTGGGGGGCCCAAAGGGAAGCCCCCAGAAACAAACCATCCACAGCCAGGGTGGTGGCGATGGCCGAAGCAGCGAGGCGCCAGGCGGGATCGGGGTGGCTCCAGTAGCGGCGGCAGAGGTTGAGCAGCAGCACACCCGCCAGCAGCGTCACGCTCAGAGGAAAGGGTTGCAGCACGCCCAGCGCAGCGGCATGAAGCAGATCCGCCGCCTGATCAACCGGCGCCAACAGAACATCGGTCCAGTGCTGCATCACACCGGTGATCGCCATCACCCCATCAGTGCAGGCGGTGCCAAGCAGAGATGCCAGATAGAAGCTGGCAGCCAGGCGCCAGCGGCCGTTCAGGCCTCCAAGGGCGAGTGGCAGGGCAAAGGCTTCGATGGGCAGATGCCAGAGCGGATGCAGCCGGCACCATCCCCAGAACAGACAACCTCCAAGCCAGCTCCCGCTGAAACCCACCAGGAGTGCACCGGCTGTGCTGAGGCGCTGATTGGGATGCTGAGCCAGCGCAATGCCCACGAGCAGCAGCGGCGCCGTGAATAAAGCCGCGCTGAACGGAGCGAGCCGAACCCATGGGGCTTGCAGAAATACCGGCAGGGCCACCAGCAAGGCGCCAGCCAGACTCAGCTGACCGACAGTCGCTGCAGCTACTCCGGAGGAGTGATTGCTCAGTCGGCTGGAGTGCCGCAGAGCGTTGGGGGGCAGCGCGGCCACCGTCAGGCTGGGCGGAACCCCGATCACCAACTTGTGAAGAAAGTTGTGCAACCTTAGAGGACGCGTCCTGTGTTCCAGGGCATGGATCCAGCGGCCTCATCCGCATAGGGTCGAACCACCGCTGCCCATGCCCCGGTGTTCGCTGCTCTGCCTCCGCAAGATCCGATCGGAGTGCTTGAAGCCTGCTGGCGTTTCCTGGTCTTAGGGGTGGTGCAGGGGCTCACTGAATTCCTACCCATCAGCAGCACGGCTCACTTGAAGGCCCTGCCTGTGGTGATGGGCTGGGGCGATCCCGGTGTGGCGGTCACCGCCGTGATTCAGCTCGGCAGCATTGCTGCGGTGATCGCTTTCTTTCGCCACGACTTGCGCCAGGTGCTGGCGGGCGTGAGCGCAGGCCTGCGCTCACGTCAGTGGCACGACCCCGAAGCTCGTCTTGGTCTGGCCATCGTTCTAGGCACCATTCCGATCGTGATCGCGGGCCTGGCCATCAAGGTGTTTGTGCCCGATTTCGACCAATCGCCCTTGCGCAGCCTGCAGTCGATTGCTGCGGTGTCGATCGTGATGGCTCTGCTTCTGGCCTTGGCCGAGCAGGTCGGCACTAGGCGCCGGCTGCTGCAGCAAGTGAAGGTGCGCGACGGTCTTTTGGTGGGCCTGGCTCAGGCGTTGGCGTTGATCCCCGGCGTGTCCCGCTCGGGCAGCACGCTCACGGCCTCCCTATTTGATGGCTGGAATCGGGCTGATGCCGCACGCTTTTCCTTCCTGCTCGGCATTCCTGCTATCACCCTCGCTGGCCTAGTGGAGCTGAAAGCAGCGTTTGCGCAGCCGGCGGCTGGTGGAGTTCTGCCGCTTCTTGTGGGGATTGCATCCTCGGCTCTGGTGTCCTGGCTGGCGATCGCCTGGTTGCTGCGCTTTCTGCAGAACCACAGCACGTGGTGGTTTGTGGGATATCGCTTGTTTTTCGGAGTGGGGTTGCTGATCTGGGTTGGTCATCAGCCGGGCTGAAAGTGCTCGAAGCTTCAAACTGAACAGAAGAGCTCGAGCGGGCAGCGCCTGTGTGGAAGGAACCGTCGGCGGGTGTTCCTCTGGTGGATGCCAGTGAGGTTCGCTTGCCGCAACCGGCTTTGGTGGATGCGGTGGAGCCGGATTCGATTGGCGATGAGCTGGGCATCCAGCCTGGCGATCGCCTGTTGAGCATCAACGGCATTCGGCCTCGCGATCTGATCGATTTTCAGTTTCTGGTCACGGCAGAAGACCTCACCCTGGAGGTGCAGGATCCCGATGGAACCATCCATGTGGTGGAGCTCGAGAAGGATGCCGATGAGGGGCTGGGTCTCGCGTTTAGCGAGGCCCTGTTCGATGGCCTCAAGCAGTGCAACAACCACTGCCCGTTCTGCTTCATCGATCAGCAGCCCCCAGGCCATCGCCGCAGCCTCTATCTCAAAGACGACGACTACCGGCTCAGCTTTCTCTACGGCTCCTACCTCACCCTCACCAACCTCACAGCGGCGGACTGGCAGCGCATCGAGGAGCAGCGCCTCTCGCCGCTGTTTGTTTCGGTCCACGCCACCGAGCCTGAGCTGCGGTCCCGTTTGTTAGTGAATCCCCGTGCCGCTCTGCTCATGGAGCAGTTGCAGTGGTTTCAGCAGCGAGAGCTTCAGATCCATGCCCAGGTTGTGGTCTGCCCAGGTTTGAACGATGGAGCCGCCCTGGAGCGCACCCTCAATGATCTGGCCAGCTTTGCCGGTGGTGATTGGCCGGCGGTGCTCTCGGCGGCCGTGGTTCCGGTGGGCCTCACGCGCTACCGCCCCGAGAGTGACGGTTTGATCCCGGTGGATCGGGCTTGTGCCCAGGGGGTGATTGCCCAGGTGGAATCACTGCAGCAGCGTTTTCAGAGTGAGCTCGGCAGCCGCTTCGCTTGGTTGTCTGATGAGTGGTATCTGATGGCGGGCTATCCGCTGCCACCCCGCGACGACTATGAGGATCTGCCCCAAGAAGGCAACGGTGTGGGCAGTATTCGTGCCTTCCTGGAGTCGATGGACGAGGCCACGGCTGACTTGCCGGCGGCCTTGCCAGAGCCCCGCAGGGTGAGCTGGGTGGTTGGACGCCTTGTGGCTGAAGCCTTGCAGCCCGCGGTGGATCGCCTCAATGCTGTGGAAGGGTTGGAATTGCTGATGCACGGATTGCCCAGCCCCTACTGGGGGCAGGATCAGGTGGTCACCGGCTTACTAACAGGGTCTGATCTCTTGGAGGGGCTGGCTAGCTGTGATCTCGGAGAGGAACTGCTGCTGCCTGCTGTGATGTTGCGGCAGGGCGAACCTGTGTTTCTCGACGATCAACGGCTGGAAACCATTGCGGCCCAGTTGCCTGTGCCTCTGAAACTCGTGGGTGGGGCAGCTGAGATCGTGGCTGCCTGCTTGGGGCATGCGGCCTGAGCTGACTAAGCTCCCCTGGTCGACTTTTATCTGGGCAGAGATTTTCGGTGGCGCGACCCCTCAAGACCTGGCTTGCGACTGCTGGTTCCGCTCTGCTGGCGATCTCGGGAACTGGTTTTGCCCAGGATCAGACATCTGGTTCTGCCCAGATCTCCTTGCCACTGGCGCCGCAAGTGAAGGGCGCTCGCCCGAAGTCCGACCCGAGTGTGCTCCCGCCAGCAGCCACCAAGCTGGACCCCAGCCTGCAGAAGCTGGCGGCTCCGGCCACGTTGGCTTTGCCCAATCAGCCTCAACAGGTGCGCATTACCGAGTTGCGCCCGCTGTCTCTCAAGGACGTTGAAAATCTCGCTGAGGTCAACAACCCCAACCTGAAAGCCATTGCCAGCCAGGTGGATCAGGCCCAGAGCGCTCTGCGTGCCCAGATTGCTGCCTGGTATCCCACGCTGAACATCAACGCCAGTGGCTTTCCTAGCTACACCGGAGGTAGCCAGCGGGTCACCAACATCCAGCCGGCAAACCCCTTTACCGGGGACCCAGGGGGTGAGCAGAAGACCTTTAGATCGGCCAATCGCTGGGTGATGTCCGCCAACCTCTCTGCCCAGTGGGATCTCATCAATCCGCAGCGGGTTCCACAGATTTCTGCAGCTCGCGATCAGTTTGAGCAGGCCAAAAACCAATACTTGATCGCCTTGCGTGAGCTTCGCCTCCAGGCGGCCCAGGCCTATTTCCAGTTGCAGCTCAGTGATGACACCGTGCGGATTGGTCAGGAATCCGTGCGGGCATCGTTGGTGAGTCTTCGTGATGCGCGCGCCCGCTTTCAGGCTGGCGTTGCCACGAAGCTTGAAGTGCTTGAGGCCGAGACACAACTGGCTCGTGACCAGCAGCTGCTCACCAATGCCTTGGCCGATCAATCGGTCAGCCGCCGCAATCTGGCTCGCCTTCTCGATCTTCCTCAAAATGTCACCCCAACTGCCAAGGAGCAGTTGCAGCCATTGGGGGTTTGGACGGCTTCTCTAGAGGAGAGCGTGATTGCTTCCTATGCCTTTAGGGAAGAGCTCGACAATGCTCTGCTTGCAATCTCCTCTTCCAACAGTGAGGCCAACAGTGCCCTCGGCTCGGTGCAACCCTTCCTCACGATCTTCAATACGCTGACGACCGATCGCTTTCAGGGCTCACAGCAGATCATCGTTGATGAGCCTGGTGCGAGCGGATGGAATGTGCTCAACACGATTGGCCTGCAAGCACGCTGGAACATTTTTGATGGTGGCGCTGCCCGAGCCCAGTACCGACAAGCCAAACAGCGGGCTCAGGAAAACAGCTATCGCTTTGCTGACACCCGCGACAGGTTGCGTTTTGAGGTCGAGCAGAGCTTCTACGAGCTGCGTCAGGCCAACCGCAACATCCAGACCACGTCCCGCGAGGTGATCTCTTCTCGTGAATCCTTGCGTCTGGCCCGTCTGCGTTTCCAGGCCGGCGTGAGCACGCAGCGGGAAGTCGTCGACAACCAGCGCGATCTCACCAACGCAGAGGTGCGCTATGCCAATGCACTTTTCGAATACAACAACAACCTGGCTCTCTTGCGCCGTCGTTCCGGCCTCGATCAGGTTGCGGTTTGTCAGGCTCCCAGCCTCGGCTCCATCAAGCCTGCTCTCGACTCGACCGAGAACATTCCGGTTCCGCCTGAGCCACTGCAACCTGCATGCCAGGCAGCTGCTACCTCGGCTAAGGCCGGCTCCTGATCCGAAACCGTCTTAACGTCACCAGTCAGCTGGACACTCGCAGCTGTCTCTTCCTCTTCCTCGTCTGCTCCGATTGGGCCTGTTTCAGGGCTGCGTCGGCTGTTTGGCGGTCATCTTTGTTGGTCTTCTCAACCGGGTGATGCTCACGGAGTTGGGCTTCCCAGGCCTGCTGGTGGGTGTTGCATTGGCCTTTGAGCAGTTGGTTGCTCCTTTTCGGATCCTGTTTGGCCAGGTTTCGGATGCCCACCCTCTGGTAGGTCGGCACCGCACGCCCTACATCTGGATTGGAGCTGGCCTCTTTTGCACCATGGCGGTGTTGTTGATCCCGCTCATCTTCAAGCTGCATGCGGCCCTGCAGGTTGGCTCCAGCTGGGGTATCGGGATCGGTGTTGCCGCTCTTTGTGGTCTCACCGCCTGCTACGGCCTTGCGGTTTCTCTCGCCACAACCCCCTATCTGGCCCTTGTGATTGACAGCACGACGGAGCAGGAGCGCCCCCGTGCCGTTGGTTTGATCTGGTGTTTGCTCACCGTTGGCATTGTGGTGGGGGCCATCGCTAGCTCCCTTTGCTTGCGCGGTATCGATGGCGTCACAGATCCGGCGGTGTTGGAACCAGCGCTGCTCTCCTTCATGACCCGGGTTGCGTTGGTGGTGTTTGGTCTCACCTTGCTTGCCACCTGGGGGATTGAGTCCCCGGGGCAACGCCACCAGCTCAGTCGCGCTGAGGATCGAGAGGATGCCATCACCTTGGGCGTTGCCTGGCGGTTAATCACCTCAAGCCGCCAGGTGTTGGTGTTCTTCTGCTTTCTCCTGGCATTCACCCTGGCGGTGTTTCTGCAGGATCCGATCCTGGAGAGCTACGGGGCCGAGGTGTTCGGGCTGCCGATTGCGGCCACCGCTTCTCTCAGTGCCGTCTGGGGGATCGGCACGCTGCTGGGTTTGCTGCTGGCGGGTTTTTGGTTGGTGCCTCGGCTCGGCAAGTTCGCCTGTGCCCGTTTGGGCTGCCAGCTGATCCTTGCCGCATTGCTCTTGCTCACGCTTGTGGGCTTCACAGCTCAGCCTCAGGCTCTCAAAGTGGTGCTTTTTCTGTTTGGGCTGGCCACTGGTATCGGCACCAATGCCACGCTGGTCTTGATGCTTGAGCTCACTTTGCCGGAAGTTGCTGGCACCTTTGTGGGGGTGTGGGGCTTGGCCCAGGCCTATTCACGGGCAGCAGGAAAGGTGCTCGGCGGCGGCTTGCTCGATCTGGCTCGATCGCTCGGTCCCGCAGATTCACCCTTCTTCGCTTATGCCGCCGTGTTTGTGGTCGAAGCGGCCATCGCTGTGCTGGCCCTTGTGCTTCTCAACGGTGTCAACTTGCGGCAGTTTCGCGAAGACACGGGCCAAAGCCTCGATCGCGTTCTCGCCATGGAGCTCGGATGACCTCGTCTCCTATTCGCATGCCTGAAGGACTTGATGCGCTGGGGCAGCTTCTCGACCGCGTGGCTGAGCGCCAGCGCCAGGATTTCGGTCAACTCGACTCTGAGGCCAAGGCAGATGGCAGCTTGATCACAGCCTGTGACCGCTGGAGCGATGCCGCTCTGGTGGAGGGGCTAGCGCAGCTCTATCCCGGTGAAGGGGTGTTGAGCGAGGAGGGCAGTCAGTGCGTACCTGCCTCCGAGGCCTACTGGGTTGTGGATCCCCTCGATGGCACGACCAATTTCGCGGCAGGGATTCCCTACTGGGCGATTTCCCTGGCGCGTTTTGAGCACGGTGTACCCGTGCTTGCTGTCTTGGACGTGCCGCCTCTGCGGCAGCGGATTGTGGCGATTCGTGGTGGCGGTGCTTGGCGGAAGCACAACAAGTTGCAACCACCGGCCGCGCGGAATCAGGTGGCTGGCTGTGCATCTCTTTGCAGCCGCTCGATCGGTGTGCTGCAGAAGCTCCCCAACCAGCGCTTCCCTGGAAAGATCCGCCTCTTGGGGGTGGCCAGCCTCAACCTGGTGAGCGTGGGCATGGGCCAGACGATTTCAGCACTGGAGGCCACACCCAAGATCTGGGATCTGGCTGCTGCCTGGCTCGTCCTCCAGGAATTGAATTGTTCAGTGCGCTGGCTGGAGCGGGATCCATCCCAGCTGCTGGCAGGGGAAGACCTTTCACAGGCCAACTTCCCTGTGTTGGCAGCGCGTGACCCTGAAACCCTCGCCACGTTCAAGCCCTGGGCTGACGCGCTCGTGTTGCGTGCTTGACATGCCGACGGTATCCGGTGTTATGGTTTTGGACTGCGCATGAGCCGAGAGGCGAGCTGCGCAGGAGCCGAAGACCTCCGAGAGATCGGTGTTGTAGGTTCAAAAGGCGGTTGAGAAGCCGCCCGAACCGAGAGCTCCGGGAGACCGGTGATGTAGGTTCAAGAGGCGGTCGCGAGGCCGC
>JBIIDQ010000268.1:0-3082 GCA_044238295.1 Vulcanococcus sp. | reverse complement strand
GCAAAGCAGCGGGGTCGCCGGGCTCGGCAACGCACCAGATCTCACCGAGTAAGGGGTGAGCCCTTTTGCCGATCGACACCGTGACCGCTTGCGTCTCCCCAACCAGCCATTCGGATGGCAGCGGTTGGCAGAGCGCGCGATACAGCTTTCGGCAGGAGCGGCCGGAACCAGCATCAACCGCTCCAATGGTGCTGTCCCGGAGCTGAGCACTGAGCCAAGCGCGGGTTTCGCTGCGGCGAGCACAAACCAGCAAACCAGAGGTGAAGCGTCCGAGCCGATGCACCGGCCGGGGATAACCAGCCAGTACGCAGATCTGTCCCGATGCCACCCAGCCCTGCAGCTGCGCCAGAAGCGTGTGCTCGAGAAAGCCACCGGCCGGCAGCACCGGAAGACCACTGGGCTTGTTGAGAACTAGCAGATCTCCGTCATCGAACACGATCGCGCGCTCTGTCAGAACCGGAACGGCAGGCTCATGCCAGGGGGGCCGATGCCACACCAAATGATCACCGGGCTGGAGCGGTGTATCGGCGCGAAGCTGCACGCCATTGCACCAGATCTCACCGGCGGCGAGGCGCTCGATCCAGAGGTTCTGATCGGAATGGGCATAGCGCCCGGCATAGAAGCCAGCGATGCTGGCCGCTGGCTCACCAACACGATCGCGATAGGCATGACCCGCGTTTAGGCCAGCCGGCAGCCAAAGCTCGCCCGCAGCCTGAGCGCTACTCAACCAGGCCGTTCTCGAGGGCGTAGCGCACCAGTTCTGTGCGACTGGCGGTGCCGGTTTTGGTGAACAGGCGACTCACGTATTTCTCCACGTTGCGAATGGAGGTTTCGAGGCGACGGGCGATCTCCTTGTTCATCATTCCCTCGGCCACCAACTGCAACACCGAGGCCTCCCTTGGCGTGAACTCGTGCTTGAAACCACCGGCAGCCTTCTTGCCGCCCCCGGTGGCCAGAAGCGATCGGATCTCGGTGATCTGCTTGGCCATCTGACCGATATCGGTATCGGCGAAGCGTGCGGCCTCCTGCAGCAACCGCTCCTGGCGGCGAACCACGTTGTGCACGCGGGCGACCAGCTCGTCGGGATCAAAGGGCTTCGGGATGTAGTCATCGCAGCCGGCCTGGAAGCCCTCGATGCGATCGGCCGTCATCCCTTTGGCGGTGAGGAAGATCACCGGTGTGCCACCCAGACGCTCGTCGTCGCGCAACTTCCGGAGCAGCCCGTAGCCATCGAGGCGGGGCATCATCACGTCGCTGATCACCACATCGGGGAGCAGGTCCTGGGCCTTAGCCCAGCCGTCTTCGCCATCGACTGCGGTGGTGACTTGGAAGCCTTCATCTTCCAGGTAGGCCTGCACAGCAGTGCGCAGACCGGGCTCGTCATCCACCAGCAGCAGTCGAGCTGGGGGCTGAGGGGCCGAGGGCGTCTGCTCGGAGGCGTCGGTTTCGGGTTCGAGGCTCATGGCCGCAATCTATCGAGCGCTGCCAGGAACCACCTGCTGCTGCTCGCGCAGCAAGCCCGAATAGCCAAGTTTCCGGGCCAGCGCCTGCAGAGTCGCAGGATCTTGACCTGCCTGCTCCGGGAAACAGGCAGCCCACCAGATCTGGTGATCGAGGCGGTTGGCTTCGCTGATCACCCCGCCTGGATTGAGCTCTTTGATGAGGAGACCGCTGCCCTTACGGGTGAGCCGCATGGGCGCCTCTGGGCTGCAGCGCAGCGTATCGATCGCCAGTTGCACCCCGGTGGGCGATTCCACCCAAACCACAATCGTGCGTGCCGCTGCATCACGCGGATCGGGCTTGGCATCGTGGACCCCGATCAAAAAGTTGCCTTCCATGGTGCTCCACTCACGGAGAGTCACCAAATCCGCTGGACGTTGATCGGTCGGAGAGCGGTAGGGATTGGCTGGATCGGGGGCACCAAGTGAGGTTTGAGCAGCGGCAGGCCAAACACCCACTCCCAGGTAAAGCAGAGCGGAGCCCAGCCAGGCCGAGGGCCGCAGACGCCGTGAAGCAACAGCCATCGGGGCAATGAGCAGACGCTGCTTGCCAGCATGGGAGCCCATGGCCGATCCCGTCATCTATCTCGATCACCAGGCCACCACGCCTTGCGATCCGGCCGTGGTGGAGGCGATGGCGCCCTGGTGGAGCGAGCAGTTCGCCAACCCGGCCAGTCGCAGTCACCGGCCGGGCCTGCTGGCCGCCGCCGCAGTGGAACAAGCGCGCAGCCAGATTGCTACAGGCTTGGGAGTGCAAGCCGAGGCTGTGCTGTTCACCAGCGGCGCAACTGAGGCCAACAACCTGGCGCTGAAGGGCCTGGCCGAAGCGGAACTGGAAGCCGGCGGACAACGGCGACACCTGATCAGCGTGGTGAGTGAGCACCGCGCCGTGCTCGATCCGCTCCGCTACCTGTCGCGCCACGGATTTGAGCTGACCCTGCTGCCCGTGAACCGCAACGGCCTGGTGGATCTCGATCAGCTCGAGGCGTCACTCCGGCCCGACACGCTGCTAGTGAGCGTGATGGCAGCCAACAACGAAATCGGCGTGCTGCAACCGATCGAGGCCATCGCCCAGCTCTGCAACCAGCGGGGCATCCGCTTCCATTGCGACGCTGCCCAGGCCATCGGCCATCTCCCGCTCCAGCCAGAAGATCTCGGCATCGATCTGCTCAGCTTCAGCGGCCACAAGCTCTATGGCCCCAAAGGCATCGGCGCCTTGGTCGTCGCTCCTGGCGTGCGCTTGGCGCCCCTCCTGCATGGGGGCGGCCAGGAGCAGGGGCTTCGGCCCGGCACCCTGCCGGTACCCCTGATCGTGGGGCTGGCTACAGCGCTCACATTGGCCTTGCACGACCGCGAGGAGCGAGCGACGCGACTCCGGGGCCTGCGCGATGAGCTCTGGCAGCGCCTAGAGCAGCTCGGAGGCGTGCATCGCAACGGCGCCGCTACTCCACGACTGCCTCACAACCTGAATGTGTGGATCGACGGGGTGGATGGCAGCGCCCTCCAGCGTCAACTCCGGCAGACGCTGGCGGTCAGCAGCGGCTCTGCTTGCAGCAGCGGGGAACCCTCCCATGTGCTTTTGG
>JBIIDQ010000266.1:0-3086 GCA_044238295.1 Vulcanococcus sp. | reverse complement strand
GCTTGCCTTTTGTGCCGCCCGAGAGCAGGAAGGCGCCCATGGAGGCCGCCAGGCCGTAGCAGATGGTCACCACATCAGGCGACACCTGCTGCATGGTGTCGTAGATCGCCAGGCCGGCCGTCACCGAGCCCCCGGGCGAGTTGACGTAGATCTGAATGTCCTTCTCGGGATCCTCGGCCTCGAGGAACAGCAGCTGGGCCACCAGGGCGTCGGCCACCTGGTCGTCGATGCCGGTGCCGAGAAAGATGATGCGCTCGCGCAGCAGGCGCGAATAGATATCGAAAGCCCGTTCGCCCCGGCCCGACTGCTCCACCACGGTGGGCAGCACGCCCGGAGCGGCCATCGGTAGGGAAGCGATGGTGGCTTCCGGGCGGGTGCCCAGCCAGCGGTTCTGGATCGGGTGAGGGGTGCTGGCGTTGATCACGCGGCCGGACTGTCGTCAGTCCGGACAATCTATGGGGATCAGGCTTCGGCAGCGGGTTCGGCGTCGGCGTCAGCCTTGGCCTTCTTGGCGGTGCCCTTTTTGGCTGCCGCCTTCTTGGGCTGGTCGCCCTCGGCATCAGGGGCCTTCTCGGTGATGGTGGAGTTGCTCTCCAGCCAGCCCATCAGCTTCTCGCGCATCAGGTCTTCCTGCACGGCCTGGCGCAGACGAGCGGGGTCGATGCGGGAGTTGTCGCTGAAGCCGCGGCTGAGCTCCTTCACCTTGGCCTCGATGTCCTCAGCGGCTACCTCGATCTTCTCGGTGCTGGCCAGGGCCTTGAGGGCCAGGCTGCGCTTGAGGCGCTCTTCGGCCTCGGGGCGGGAGGTTTCGCGCAGGCTTTGGATCAGCTGCGGGGTGAACAGCTTCTTCACGTCCATCCCCTGCTGGGCGAGCTGACCGGCGGTCTGCTCCAGCAGCGAGATGATTTCTTCCTGCACCAGGGTTTCGGGCAGTTCCACCTCGAGCTGTTCCACCAGAGCGGCCAGCAGCGCGTCGTGGCGGTTCGACTGGTTGCGGCGCTCGGCGTCCTCCTTGAGGCGCTCCTCCAGATCGGCGCGCAGTTCGGCCAGGGTCTCCTTGTCGCTGGCCTGTTGGGCGAAGGCGTCGTCGAGGGCGGGCAGCTCGCGGGCTTTTAGCTCGGTGAGGGTGATCTCAAAGCTGGCCTTGCGGCCGGCGGCGTCTTCCTGGGGGTACTCCTCAGGAAATTGGCAGGCCACGGTCTTGCTGTCGCCGGGCTTCATGCCGATGATCCCTTCCACGAAGCCGGGGATCATGCGGCCGTCTTCGAGCTCCACCTCCATGGCTTCGGCGCTGCCACCACTGATGGCTTCGCCGTTGTCGGTGTAGGTGCCGGAGAAGTTGATCACGGCCACATCGCCGGATTCAGCGGCACGCTTCTCCACCGGCACCAGGGTGGCCAGCTGGCGGCGCGACTGCTCGATCAGCTCATCCACGCGGGCTGCATCGAAGCTCACGCTCTCGGCTTCAGCCTTCAGCCCCTTGGTGCTCTTGAGGCTGGGGGTGGGCTCCACATCCATTTCCAGGGTGAGGCTCAGCTCCTTGCCAGGCTCGAAACGCTCGAGCAGGGCTTCAAAGCCGCCATCGACGCTGGGCTGGCCGATGGCCGGGATCTCGGCCTGCTTCAGCGCGTCGCGGAACACGCTGTCCACCAGGTCTTCAAGGGCGGTTGCTCGGATCCGCAGTGCGCCGATTTGCTGCACCAAAACAGCGCGGGGAACCTTGCCTTTGCGGAACCCAGGCAGCTTGATGGTGCGGCTCAACTTCTCCACCGCCTGCTCATGGCTGGTCTGAGTGAGGCCGGCTGGGACGCCGATTTCCACCGCCATCCGACTGCCGGGGAGAGGGTTGGTGCTCACCTTGAGCTCGGATTTGCTGGCGGTGGAAGCGGCAGGGCTCATGGATGCGGTGGTGTCGGAGACCGAAGCGATTCGGCAGGGCAGCCAACGATCCTATGAACTGACCTGTGACGAGCCCTCACGGCACTCCCTCAGCCTTGCGTTGGGCACGTATTGTTGGACACAAGAAAAGCGACCTGAAGAGTCTCAAGCGAAAGCCCAGCGGGCTTTCGCCCATCGTTTGGCAGATCGCTTCCTGCGCAGCCTGTCTCCCCAGTCCACCCGGCAGCTGCCCGTTGAGCTCCCAACCGACTGAGCTCCTGTCTTCAGCAACCACGATTTTCATCTGAACATCCGTTGACCAGCTCCATTCGCTCTCTGCCCCAGCGCCCTCTGCACGTGGCTGTTCTCGGCGCCAGCGGTGCTGTGGGTCAGGAGCTGCTGCTGCTGTTGGCTGAGCGCCGCTTCCCGGTGGCGCGACTCACCCTGCTGGCCTCACCCCGATCAGCAGGTCAGCAGGTGGAATGGAACGGCCAAACCCTCACGATCGAGCCCGTCACTGCCGAGGCGTTCACTGGCGTCGATGTGGTGCTGGCTTCGGCTGGCGGCTCGGTGTCGAAGCAATGGGCACCTGTGGCTGCCGCTGCGGGTGCGGTGGTGATCGATAACTCCAGCGCGTTCCGCATGGATGGGGAGGTGCCTTTGGTGGTGCCTGAGGTGAACCCCCACGCCGCCTTCCACCACAACGGTGTGATCGCCAACCCCAACTGCACCACCATCCTGATGACGCTGGCCCTGGCGCCGCTGGCGGCCCGCCGCTCCCTGCGCCGCGTGGTCGTGAGCACCTACCAATCGGCTAGTGGTGCTGGCGCTCGCGCCATGGACGAGCTGGCCCAGCTCAGCCGCACTGTGCTGGATGGGGGAACGCCCCAGAGCAGCGTGTTGCCCCACTCGCTGGCCTTCAATCTGTTCCTGCACAACTCCCCTCTTCAGAACAACGGCTACTGCGAGGAAGAGCTCAAGATGCTCAATGAAACCCGCAAGATCATGGGTCTGCCCGATCTGCGTGTGTCGGCAACCTGTGTGCGGGTGCCAGTGCTGCGGGCCCACTCCGAGGCCATCAATATCGAATTCAATGAGCCGTTCCCGGTGGAGGAAGCGCGGGCTCTGTTGTCGAAGGCTCCTGGCGTGGAGCTGATCGAAGACTTCAACGCCAATCGCTTCCCGATGCCCACCGATGTGACCGGCCG
>JBIIDQ010000267.1:0-3086 GCA_044238295.1 Vulcanococcus sp. | reverse complement strand
CGGAAGTCGTGGCCCCAGGCACTAATGCAATGGGCTTCGTCGATCGCCACACCCACCAGCTGCCCCTGGTCGTTGATGTCCTCCAGCAACTGACGCGTGGCTTCCACCTGGAGGCGCTCCGGCGCCAGATAGATCAGCCGCAACCGATTGCTGCGCACCCGCTCGATCAGATCGCGCCGCCGGGCTGGATCCAGACCGCGATGCAGGCAGGCCGCAGGAATACCCCGCCGCTGCAGGTGCAACACCTGGTCTTCCATCAAGGCCACAAGCGGCGAGATCACGATCACCAGGCCACCGCGCACCAGAGCGGGTAGCTGGTAGCAGAGCGATTTACCGGCGCCGGTCGGCAACACCGCCAGGCAGTCGCGGCCCGAGAGCATCGCCTCCACCACCGGCCGCTGGCCAGGACGGAAACTGCTCCAGCCGAAATGCTGCTCGAGGGCCTGGGCCAGCGGATCCGCCATCACGCCCGCCTCAACCGGGCTGGGCCATCACCGGGATCGCCGGTGCCTCCAGTTGATCTGGAGCCTCCTCAACCAGCTGGAGCCGCACCCGTTTGCCGCCGGCCAGCTCCCCGAGCGACACGCGCATGGTGTTGCCACTCAGGCTCTGCAGGGCAGTGAGCAACTCCCGCAGATGAGGCGTGCTGCTGCCGCTCTCCACCCAGAGACGCTCCTGAAGGCCATTCAGCCGGCGCCAACTGGTGTGGAGCTTGAGCACAGCGGATTCCAACGCCTGAGCCTGGCCCACCGCATCGGCCAGCAATCCCAGGGCATCAAGGCGCAGCGCCTCCTGCATCGCCTTATCCAGATCCAGTTCACCCTGCTGGAAGGCACGCACCGCAAGGCCGGCCTCGGCCGCCTTGCTCAGCCAGCGGGCGGTACTGGTCACATCCTTCACCCGATCGAGTTCAGGTTCATCGCGCAGCACCTTGCGCAGGTCTTCCTGCTGCGCATCCGGCAGCTTGGCGAGCTCCTTCACCAGAGGCGCCACAACCCTCGGAGGGAGCAGGTTATCGGCCGTGCGCTGGCGGATTTCCTCCGGCAGCAAGGGGCTGGTGGCCGCGGTGAACTCATCAGTGAGCTGCCGCACCTGCTTGCGGGTGATCTGCTGGCCGTCGTTGGCGGCCTCACCGATCATCAGCTGCACCTCAGGGTCGGCCTGGGCCGTTTCCATGAAGGCGCGCTTGGAGAAGTTGTTCACGCTGGTTTGCTCCAGCACCCCCTCACCGAGCATCTGATCGGCCGATTCGGCCAGCTGGATCAGGGCATAGGCGCGGGTCTTGCTGATCTCCTGTTCCCTGAGCCACTGCAGAAAGCCCGCCCCACGGCCCTCGCCGCCTCGGCGCTCCCGATCCCGCACCGCCCGCAGGATGCGGCCCCGCCAGATCTCGGTCTGCAGATCAAAGCGATCACAGATGGCCCAGGCCTCCTCGATGCGGGCCAGGAACTCCATCGAGCTGATGCTGTCGCTCTCGGGATCCGGCAGATCGAGGCTGAAGGAAGGGGCCTCGGCCATGGAGGAGCGCACAGGGAAGGTCGATGGTGCCACGTTTCGTGACGGCCGGTGAGAACACCCGCTGAGCGCGGGTACATTCCCTCTGACAGCCACCCCCTTCCCTGCGCAGCGATGGCCATCTCCCGCGGCGACAAGGTGCGCATCAAGCGTCCTGAGTCCTACTGGTTCAACGAAGTCGGCACCGTCGCCTCGATCGACACCTCCGGCATCCGCTACCCCGTGGTGGTGCGCTTTGAGAAGGTCAACTACAACGGCGTGAGCGGCTCTGAAGGCGGCATCAACACCAACAACTTCGCTGAAAGCGAACTGGAAAAGGCCTGACCTTCTCCTCAGTTGACCCGACATTGCAAGTGCATCACCCCGACCTGTTCACAGGCCGGGGTTTTTTGGTTGGTATGCGGGCCATGAGCCGGCCACGGGCGAGCGCGGCCCGTGGCAATCTGAGCCCTTAGACACCCAGGCTGCGCGTGCCCGAACTGCCGGAAGTGGAAACGGTGCGGCGTGGGCTGCAACAGCAAACAACAGGCTTCGAGATCGCCTCGGTGGAGGTGCTGCGGGCCCGGGCGATCGCCGCCCCACCGCTACCAGAACTGTTCTGTAGCGCCCTACAGGGTTGTCGCGTCAGCGGCTGGCTACGCCGCGGGAAATATCTGATGGCCACGCTTGAGCGTGGCGGCGTTGATGCGGGGCACTGGGGTGTGCACCTGCGCATGACCGGGCAATTCCTGTGGATGAGCACTCCCAAGGCCCCCTGCCGCCACACCCGCGTGCGCTTCTGGAATTCCAATGGGGAGGAGCTTCGCTTCGTCGACCTACGCAGCTTCGGTGAGATGTGGTGGGTTCCCCCTGGCGAAGCACTGGAAACGGTGATGACCGGCCTCCACAGGCTCGGGCCTGAACCGTTTAGCGACGCCTTCACCCCGGAACACCTGGCCGCGAGGTTGGCAGGGTCCAGCCGACCAATCAAAACGGCCCTGCTCGATCAGGCTCTCGTGGCCGGCGTGGGCAATATCTACGCCGATGAATCCTTGTTCATGAGCAGGATCGCGCCTCAGACCCCCAGTAGCAGGTTGAAGCTCAACCAGCTCAACAAGCTTCATTCCTCCCTGGTGGACGTCCTCACCACAAGCATCGGCGCCGGCGGAACCACCTTCAGCGACTTCCGCGATCTCACCGGGACCAATGGCAACTACGGACACGCCGCGTGGGTGTACCGACGCAGCGGCCAACCATGCCGGATCTGCGAAACCCCCATTCGGCGCGACAAGTTGGGCGGCCGCAGCAGCCACTGGTGCCCCAACTGCCAAGCTGGCTAAAGGCAGTTGTGAGCAGTGAAACGTGGCGAACGCCAACACCACAGCCCTGGCCTCAGCCTTGAGCAAGGCCATGGCAAGCATTCACCAGCGGGGCTGGTGCGATGGCACAGGCGGAAATTTCAGCTGCGTGCTGGAGCGGGAACCGCTCAAGCTCCTCATGGCACCCAGCGGCGTGGATAAGGGATCCGTCGGTCCCCGGGATTTGATTGAAGTAAACGGCGCGGCTGAGGTTGACACTGGACATGGCAAAGC
>JBIIDQ010000265.1:0-3109 GCA_044238295.1 Vulcanococcus sp. | reverse complement strand
TGCGGGTAGTCCGTCCACGTCGTCGGCTTGGCTGAGCTTCAGCGTCCAGCCGTTTGTGGCATCCAGCACCTGATTGCCAAAACGGGTGGAGAGTTCGGCTAGCTCCTGGCTTGCTGCATTGAAGGCCTCCTGGTCTGCTCCGCTGAGGCCCACGCCCCGCAGCTGCATATCGCGTAACTCCGCCGCAAGGATGCGCCGCTGAGCACTGTCCAGCTGATCTTGCTGAGCTTGCAGCTGCTCGAGTGCTCGGTAGATCAGCTGGCTCTGACCAGCCCGGTTGCCGAATTGCACAACGGCAGCCTGCTGGGCGGAATGGGCTTCGCGTAGTTCGGGGCTGTTGCAGACGCCGTTGAGGTGACTCACCACTCCCCAGCTCCAGCGCAGCCGCTCCCCAAGCCGCTCCAACGGATCCATCACGGCGCTCCAGCTGAGCGACAGGCCGCGGTTGAGGCTTTCTTCCAGTTTCTGCTCGAGTGCACTCAGTTCAGCACTGAGATCAGCGATCAACTCAGGAATGTGGCTGTTCACTGCTTCCGGAGTGATCGCCTCGAACCGCGGGAGCCCTTCACATCGAAGGATCTCAGGAACGACGGCGGTGCTGCTGGAGGAGCTGGTGATCATCACGCTGAACGCTGGAGACCTGCGGTTGCCACTGGGGTCGATCCCGCAAGGACCCATTCCAGCTCAAGGCCTTGC
The DNA here is from genome assembly GCA_044238295.1 of Vulcanococcus sp. GTDB lineage: Bacteria > Cyanobacteriota > Cyanobacteriia > PCC-6307 > Cyanobiaceae > Vulcanococcus. Next base: position 2,413 of record JBIIDQ010000265.1, on the reverse strand, counting down.
AACCCGTGGTTCAGCCGAGGGCGGGAAGCCGAAGGGCCACTACAGCGTGCTGAGCCAGATCGTTGGACAGCGCGGTCGTGGAGGCTTCGTAGATGTCAATCGCCACGCGCGGCCAGAAGCCGATCACAAGGGTTGGCACGAGCAGGCTCAGACCAATGACCAGCTCTCGGGGCTTCATGTCGCCCAACACTGCCAAAGCCGGGATGCGTGGCCCAAAGAACACGCGGCGGCAGAGGCTCAGCAGATAGACCGGTGTGAGCACCACACCGATGGCAGCGAGCACCACAGAGATCACACGGAAGCCCACCGTGAAATCAGCGTTGCTGGTCAGGCCTAGGAACACTGTGATCTCGCTCACGAAACCGCTCATTCCAGGCAGAGCGAGGGACGCCAACGAGCTGGCAAGGAAGAAGGCGAAGGTGATGGGCAAAGCCTTTGCCAGCCCGCCCATGTTGGGGATTGAGAGGGTCTTGGTGCGCTCGTAGAAGACGCCGGTGACAAAGAACATTGCCGCCGCAATCAGGCCGTGGCTGATCATCTGGAGCATGGCGCCGCTCATGCCAAGGCTGTCGATCGCGCCGATGCCTAGAAGCACGAAACCCATGTGGCTCACTGAGCTGCAAGCAATCCTGCGCTTGACGTTGTCTTGAGCAAATGCGTTGAGTGCTCCGTAGACGATGTTGACGATCCCCAGGACGACCAGGGCAGGGGCCAGTTGGAGATGGGCGTCGGGGAGCATCTGCACGTTGAAACGCAACAGTGCATATCCGCCCATCTTCAACAGCACACCAGCCAGCAACATCGACACCGGCGCGTTGGCTTCACCGTGAGCATCCGGCAGCCAGGTGTGAAGAGGGAACATCGGCAATTTCACGCCGAAGCCCACGAGAAACCCCAGATAGCAGAGCAGGCCGAAGGTGCCGCCGGGCGAGCGGGCGATGAGTTCGGTGAGGTTGAGGGTGAAGGGTCCGTTGAGGGCCAGGGCCAGACCACTCACCAGGATCAGTAGGGAAGCGGTCGCTGTGTAGAGGATGAATTTGGTGGCAGCGTATTGGCGCTGATGACCGCCCCAGATGGCGATCAGCAGGTACACGGGCACCAGTTCCAGCTCCCAGGCCAGGAAGAAGAGCAGGAAGTCTTGGGACAGAAACACCATCGCCTGCGCAGATGCCTGAACCAGCAGCAGGGCGAAGTAGAGGCGGCTTTTCTTCTGGATGTTCCAGCTGGCGGCCACCGAGAGCAGGGTGACCAAGCCAGAGAGCACCACCAGTGGGGCAGAAAGCCCGTCGGTGGCTAGAGACCACTCCAGGCCAATCGAGGGCACCCAGGCAAAGCGCTCCACCAGCTGGAGGCCGGCGATGGATCCGTCGTAGTACTGGCCGTAGACGTAGAGCATCAGGCCCAGGTCCACTAGAAGTGTGACCAGGGCGATCGTGCGAGGCAGTTTCGGGTCGGTGCCGTCGCCGGGGAGCAGCATCAGCAGCGGCGCCACAGCAACGGGCAACAGCGTGATGAGGCTCAGCCAGGGGAAGTTGCCGGATGCAGTGAGCAGACCCGCGGCCAGATCGGCATCGCCAAAAGCCGAACTGGAGAGCCCAGTAGACGCGGCCATGATGGGCAGAATTGCGTCCATGAGGACCTCGTCTACTGGATGGCTGTATCCGTCCCAGGATCAAGCCTTGAGATCGGCAATCTAGCAGCTGGGTATTTCTACTTACGGGGCTTTAAGGTCGATCGGCTAACGCTTTCCAGCGGCTGCCGATCTGCTGCAGTTGCAGCACTTCCGAGCGTGAGGCAACCCCCTCCCCTTCCCAGGCGCGCACCATGGCCCGGCGCACCGCGCCAGCGTGATCCCGGTTGGAGAGGGCAAGGATGCTTGGGCCTGCGCCACTGATCACGCAGCCCCACGCACCAGCCTGGATCGCTGCTTCGCGCACCTGGCGACCACCCTGAATTAGTCCCCAGCGGTAGGGCTCATGGATGCGGTCATGCATGCCATCGGCGATGAGGTCGCCGTTGCCTGTGCGCAGGCCCTGCAACAACAGAGTGAGTGAACCCAAGTTGGTCACGGCATCAGCGATTGAGATGGCCTTTGGCATCACCCGACGAGCCTCACTGGTGGAGAGCCGGATGGTTGGGATCGCGACAACTGCCAAGACCTCCGGCGACCACTCGCAGCGCACGACCCGCCAGCGGTGTGATGCCGCCTTCGCAGTCATGCATAGCCCCCCCAGCAGCGAGGGCACCACGTTGTCGGGATGGCCTTCGATATCGATGGCGAGCTCAAGCAATTTTTCACGGCTGAGAGGTTCGCCAATTAACGCGTTCGCACCCATCAGGCCCGCCACAATCGCGGTGGCGCTGCTGCCAAGGCCCCTCGCCGGTGGTACCGCCAAGCGCACGCGCGCCTCAA
>JBIIDQ010000264.1:0-3113 GCA_044238295.1 Vulcanococcus sp. | reverse complement strand
GCCATCGCTAGCGACGAGCGCCCGCTGCAGGACGCCCGCCACGACCAGGACCACGGCCTTTTCCACCTCGCTGAGGCACCGGGGCAATCACTTCGTGTTGCTCAACCTGGAGCTGCTGACCGTTCCGGCGGAGATCAAGCGACACGAAATGGCGGAGGTGTTCCGGGGCGATCTCCCCACGGAGCTGCAGCTTGAAGGGTGTGGGTCGCGAGCCATCAGCTCGGGGTTGCTGGCGAATCTTCACCACCACGTCGCCCGCTTCGGGACGGGTGTAGATGAGCTCGCCCCGCACTGAGAAATAGCCGTCACCCTCTGGCAGGTCATCGGTCGGAGCAGCTTCTGCTTCAGCTTCAGCCGCGCTCTGGGTGGCGATGGCCGTGGCCGCCAGGGTGCTCGGTTCCCACACGCCCACCAATTGGAGATGCAACTTTTCAGGGTCGCGGAACCGGGGGTAGGCAACCCAAAGATGGGGTTTGCTCAGATCGAGGTGGCGACGCATCAAGGTCAGCACGCGGCCAAGGACCACGGCTTCAATTTGGGTCCCGTCCTCAGCTTGGAGGGTGCCGCGGGTGAGTTGCTCAGAATCCTCGGGCACATAAGTCCCCCGAACCACGCCGATGGCCCGGTACTGCATCGGTTCGGTGACCGGGGAAATGGGGTGTTGACGCATCGTGGCTGGAACCCTCTGGGCGCTCGTGTTGTCCATGGCCCGGCCGCCAATGTAACCAGCCCTTGCCATGGCCTCAGACTGAAGCGCATCAACCCGCTGAACCATGCCGCCACGTGCCAGCACCAACGCTCGAGGGTTGCTGCTCAGCCTTGGCGCTGTCGTTCTGGTGGGCGCCTCCCTAGCCGGTGGCTGGTGGCTGGGACAACGCAGCCGTGGGGCCGATACCGAACGTTCTCGAGCCGCCCTGCAACGCCAGGCTGATCAACTGCATCAACGGCTCGACCAAGGCAGTGCCAGCGAGGCCGAACAACAACGCCTCGTGCAACTGCTGCTGGTCCTCAACAAACCCCAGGAGGCCAGCGTTCTGCTGGAGCAGCTGGCCGACCAGCAACCTCAACGCTGGCAACTACGCCTGCTGCTCGCCGAACTGCATCGCAACAGCAACGATCGAGCCGCAGCAGAGCGGGAGCTGCGGCAGCTGCTCAATCTCAGTCCCAACCGCATCGAGGCGCTGCAGCTGATGACCTTGCTGCAGCTCGAGCAAGGTCAGGGCGGCCAAGCGCAAGCGCAATTGAAGGGCTTGATCGAGAAGGCGAGCAAACCGGCGCTGCAACCGCAGGTGCTGCCGCTGGGATTGTTGCTGGGGGACCTACAGCAACGCATGGGCCAGAAGACAGAAGCCGCGGCCACCTACACCAAGCTGGCTGCTGATTTCCCCCGAGACCCAAGACCGCTGCTGGCTCTGGCGCTCCTGCGCCAAGAACTCGGTGATACCAAGGGCGCTCAAGATGCTCTAGCACTGGCACGACAACGCCAGCCCGGCAGCAAGGACACCCGCCTGGATCAAGTAGCCGCCAGCTGGGGGCTCAACAACCTGCGCCGAAGCCCTTCAGCTACGGCGCCTTCACCTGAGACGCAGGCCCCGATGACTGAACGTCCAAATCCTTAAGAGCCGCATCCACTGCATCCCCAGGAGTAGTGGCATCGTCCATCGCGGTACCACGACGGATCTTGTTCATCAGGTCGATGGGGTTCGTGGAATCCAAGATGGTTCCCTGCCTCGAGGTGCCGTTGCTTCCCCCAGGGCCGTAGTCATAGATCTGCTTTTCTTGGGTGGACATCCCCCAGGAGTTGGATTCAGCCAAGACAGGCTGAGCGACCAATCCCACCGAAAGCAGCAGAACGAAGCGTCCGCACCAGCGCCTACCCCAACCCAGTGGGTTGCAGCGTGCAGCAGCGAACTGAGAGGTGGAAAGCCGCTCCATCAGAGAGCTGTGCGATCGAGTTGACCAAATCTACGGGCCCTGCGAGAAGCTTGGGCTTAGCACGCAAGTCTTCACTGCCATTCGCCGATGCGCATCGCTAGCTGGAATGTGAATTCAGTGCGCACCCGCCTTGATCAGGTCCTGGCGTGGATGGAACAGGCCGAACCCGATGTGCTGTGCCTTCAGGAAACAAAGGTGGCGGATGAGCTCTTCCCCCATGCAGCCTTTGAGCAACTGGGCTATCGGTGCGCCATCAGTGGTCAGAAGGCCTACAACGGCGTCGCACTGATCAGCCGTCTACCCATGGAGGATGTGCAGGTTGGTCTGAATGCCCTTCTCCCTGATGATCCCGAGGCATCACAGCTGAGTGAGCAAAAACGGGTGATCAGTGCTCTGATCGATGGCATCCGTGTTCTCAACCTCTATGTGCCGAACGGCAGCTCACTCACCAGCGAGAAATACAGCTACAAACTCGAGTGGCTGGCCTGCCTCAAACGCTATCTAGGCATCCAAGAAGACCAGGGTGATCCGCTCTGCATGGTGGGGGACTTCAACATCGGACCTGAAGACCGCGACTTGCCTGATCCCCAACGCCTAACGGGCGGGATCATGGCAACGGCTGCGGAGCGTCAGGCCTTGCAGCAGCTCATTGATCACCGTCTCAGTGACGCGTTCAGGTTGTTCGAACCGGCAGCTGGACACTGGAGCTGGTGGGACTACCGAAGCGGCGCTTGGGACCGCGATCAGGGCTGGCGTATCGACCACATCTATCTGAGTCCAGAGCTCGTTGATTGCGCCACGGGCTGCACCATCGATCGAACACCTCGCGGCAATCCTCAACCCAGCGATCACGCACCGGTGGTCGTCAACGTGGCCTGGGATCTCGAAGACGAAGCGGAGGGAGAGAGCTGGGATTGAGCCGGCTCGATCGGCACCCGCCTGAACCCACCTGAATCAGACCACCTCAAGGGCGGCGAGCGGAGAAGCGGGTTGGCCAGCTTTCAGCTCCTGCCAGCGCCGATGTGACTCACCACAGCTGCGCGGTGTGGGAAAAATCTTGCCGGGATTGGCGAGACCATCCGGGTCAAACGCATGGCGCACCAGCTGCATCGTGGCCTGGTCGTCGGGGCTGAACATCCAATCCATATAGCAGCGCTTATCGCTACCAACACCGTGTT
>JBIIDQ010000263.1:0-3123 GCA_044238295.1 Vulcanococcus sp. | reverse complement strand
CTGAGGACCCTGAATTCGAGACCTTCTACACGAAGAACATTCTTCTGAACGAAGGTCTGCGTGCCTGGATGGCACCGGCTGACCAGCCGCACGAAAACTTCGTCTTCCCTGAAGAGGTTCTGCCCCGCGGTAACGCTCTTTGATCGCTGGCCATCAGCTTTCGTCTTCAAAGCCCCCATTAGGGGGCTTTTTTATTGGCAGATCAGCGCAGTGATGCGTCCCCTCTTTGTTTCATCTGCTGCAGGGCCTGATCGAACTGGGCATCCACACAGCTGGCCCTGCTGCATCTGAGGGTTCACCAACTTGGCGTGCACCGGTTTGCACGTGCCGCAGCACAATCCCCCGCTGATCGCAGCGACGCACCCGGTAGGAGCCGCTCTCCAACAGCCCCGCGATCGTTGACTGACTTCGGCGTACCCAGACGGCGTTGCGACGAAAAGCAGGGGCATAGACGGCATTGAACCCCGGCTGACTCACGATCCACTCAGCCGGTAACTCCTGCTTCTGCTCATCGGTGTAGGCACTGCTTTCCGGGAAGCGCAGCAGAACCCGTCGCTGCGCCAACAACGGCACCAGCTGGGTTTCAGCGGCAACGCTGGCGTCCGCGGGGATGCTGCTCAGCAGCCCGCGGGTCTCCCAGCCCCGTTGCAGTTGGCGCCAGGGTGCTTTCAAAGGGCCGCCCCAGATGGCCGTTCCAGATCTCCTGAAGAAACAGGCCCTGGTCGTAGGTGGCGTTTAGGCTCCAAATGCGCCAGCCCTGAAGGAGCAGCCCAATCGCCAGAAACAGGCCGGCTGCCAGCCTCATCCAGCGCTCAGGTGCACGCTGATCGTGCACAGAAGGCATCTGCGTGGCCTCCAAGGCGTGGCGCTAGGGCGTAACGACTCTCCGGGGTTAATCCACCCCGACTGTTGATGAAATCATGGGTTGTTCAGATCGCCCTTCCCTTCCCTGCACCAGCGCCTTCGTCTCTTGATACAGGTGGCCGTAGCGATTGTTTCGCTGCTGGCGGCCGATCAGATCGCCCACCACTTCGGCATCCCTAGGGCCGCTGGCTTGCAGTGCCTGGCAAGCCTGGCTGCGCTTGTGCTCTGTGTACGCCTGGGTTGGCGTCAGGCCTTGCTTGGCGTGGCAGGGCTGGCGCTGCTCTCCATCCCCGCTTCCCTCACTCAGGGCGATCCACTGAGGGCCACCGGCGTGATTGCGGTGGCCGCCTTTTCTTTGGGGCTGAGTGCCCGCTGGCAGTTGCAGCAGGTCTACTGGCTGTTGATGGTCAGCCTCTGCTTGCTGATCACGAATAGCCCCTTCACGGGCACCCCATCGATAGCTGATGTCATCCGGCTCGCCGTCGCTGTGTTGCTCTCGGGTGGATTAACCATCCTGTTGCAGACCCGGCTCGTTCCCCTGGATCCGAGCCGCACGGTTACGGGGCAGTTTGCCGTTGCCCACAGCTGGCGCCGCAGCGTGTCCTATGGCCTGCTACTGGCGAGCACCAGCTTGGTGAGTACCTCATTGGCTGTGCAGCACCACTGGCACGTCACCGGTTTGTGGTTGGTTCTCACGCCGTTTTTGGTGCTGCGCCCGATCGTGCGTGACGCCTGGAAGGTGGCCCTGCACCGCAGCCTCGGCACCATCGCCGGAGTGCTGCTGGTGATGGTTCTTGCCCTCTTCCTACCGAAGAGCTTGCCGTTGCAGGGGCCAGCGATTGTGCTGGGAGTGATCACCGCGATGATCGCTATTCGCCGAGGTCATCCTGCGCTGGTATTGATGGCGCTAACGGTCACGATTGTCTTGTTCAACAGCAACCACGTTGATCTCATGCGGATGGCTGATCGACGCCTGGAGGCGGTTGGCCTGGGTGTGGTTCTCGCGCTAGGTGTCATGGCTATTGCGCACCCGATCGAGCGTCGCTTCGCCCGTAGTTCGGTTTGCGCAAGTTCTTGATCTGGCAAATCTGCTGATGGATTAAACCGAAAGCCTTCTCTTTGCATCATTTCTGTGTTTCGTGTCTATTGTGAGGCGGTAGATTTGGGGATGCGAGGTTGATGGTGCTGAATCGGCGAATTTCCCTGTTGGCAAACTGATTGGCGCCGTAAGCTGTGTCTAATTTGCTGTAGGTGCGAGGCTGAATGCTCCTCTATCAGCGTGGTATGAGCCAGCGCAGGGGCGTATACCGGAGTCTCCTCTCCCAGGCATAGAATTTTTTCCAGGCTTGTTGGTAACTCAGCTCTTCTTTCTTGGCATTGGCTATTCCCGAATAGCCCAGCATGCCCGCCAGTAGCAGCCGCTTTGTGGTGTTGTGCTTGGAAAGGTCTACGGTGAGAGCGATCTTTCGCAAGGCGTCTGTTTCTGGGGCCCATCGCGCCAGAAAGTGTTCCTGGGCTCGGGTCACCGTGTCACGAGGCTCCAGGCCCTGAGACTGCGCTAATGCCAGGGATTGATCCAGAACCATGGCGCTCTCCATGGCTGCATTGACGCCCTGACCAATGGGGGGCACTGGGGCTCCCGCATCGCCAAGGAGTACCACGCGACCGCTGATCAGGGAAGAACATCGCTTGGATTTTCCTGTCGCGATGCATTCGCGTTTGCTGAATTCCGCGATTCGCGATGGGGATGCATACCGTAGGAGTAAGGGTTGAGTTTTTTTGAGAAAATTCTTAGCCTCATCCACCGATGAAAAATCTCTAAATCCAGAGAAGCCAATCTGGCAAAACCATCGGGGATCTTGCGGTCCACCCGGCCCATTAATGGCGCCGGTTATTGCCGATATGGGATGAGTCGCATGCACATAGAGATATTCAGGATTTAACTCGTCAAGATGCTGATCCAGATGGAGCATGATCGAGTGATTGCCTAGATCCGCCGAAGACACAGAGAACAGAGAATCAAGGTTTTGCAATCTGTTCCGGATCCCACTTCCGCTGCCATCGCAGCCGATAATCAAGTCAAAAGTTTCTTCATTTGATGTCCCATCTTCTGCGGAACTTAGGTGAAGAATGCCTCTCTCAGCATCAATTAGCTCTGCTTCGGTTGCGAAAAAGAGGCATTTTTCTGATGGCAATACTTGCATTAGCTCGGCTTGTAGGGCTCTGCAAATGTCTCCCCGGCTGCCTGTCCAGGCTAGG
>JBIIDQ010000262.1:0-3140 GCA_044238295.1 Vulcanococcus sp. | reverse complement strand
GACCAGCCACAGAACAAGGCCGAAGCCGCTCAAATTCTCGGTTCGCGCAAGTGGTACAACGTGCCCGTTCCCATTCTTGAGCAGGCGCTACGGGGACAACTGCAACTGGGAGCCGAAGGGAAGACAGTGACGGATCCCAAACTCGGCCCGCTCTATTGGAGCAGCGATCGCGGTGTGATCTCGTATCCGTATAAGAGCCTGACCTTGTGGTTCCTGGTGGAGTCGCTGCGCTGGAAGTTCTACCCAGGCACTCTCGACAACCTGGAGGAAGCAACTGCGATTAACAACCGTGCTGTTCGCGACGACCTCTGGCTTCAAGCTGCCAAAGAACTTGGCATTCCGGCGAAAGACATCCCACGCAGCAGCAGCCGTGGCAAAGAGGTGTTTTTTGACGGCACCGTGTACGACCCCAGCAATCCGAAGGCTTACCTGAACAGCCTGAAGATCAAAGGCTGATCTTTTCCGTTTCCATCAATCCCAAACAATCATGACCAGCTCCACATCTTCCGGCTTCAACCTGCAGCAATGGTGGAAGCAAAGCCGCAAAACGGTGTTGCCTCCCCTGCTGGGAATCGGCGGTTTTCTGCTGTTCTGGCAACTGAGCTCGAGCCTTGGCCTCACCAAACTGAGCGGCCCGCTCAGCCTCTGGACGGAGGAGCGCACCCGCGAACTGCTGCTTTATCCGTTCTTCGACAACGGCGGCCTTGATAAGGGTCTGTTTCTGCACACGATGAGCAGCCTGTCACGCGTAGCAGTTGGCTACACGCTTGCCGCGGTGATCGGCATTGCAGTGGGCATTGCCATGGGGCTGAACAAGCGCCTCAACAGTGCGTTTGATCCGCTCTTCCAATTCCTGCGGATGGTGGCTCCACTGGCCTGGGTTCCGATCGCCCTGGTGCTCTTCCAGCAAAACCAGCCAGCGGCCATCTTTGTGATCTTCATCACCTCGATCTGGCCGATTCTGATCAACACCGCTGAGGGTGTTCGCCAGATCCCACAGGACTACCGCAATGTGGCTCTGGTATTGCAAATGTCGAAACGGCGCTTCTTCACCAAGATCCTCATCCCCTCCACCCTTCCTTACATCTTCACCGGTCTCCGCATCTCCATCGGCCTGGCCTGGCTGGCGATCATTGCGGCTGAAATCGTGATGCCCGGTACACCTGGCATTGGTTTCTTCATCTGGGATGCCAACCAGAACGGTTATGTGTCTGAAATCGTTCTCGGTGTGATCTGGATTGGTGCCATCGGCTTGATTCTCGATCGCTTTATGGCCTGGCTGCAAACCCGTATCGCGGCTGGCCGCTGAGCGCAGCTGAATCCCGTCAACCCTTGATCTTTACCTGTGATGACCGCTCTCGTTGCTGTTCAGGATGTCGCCAAAACATTCCCACTCAATGGGGGCGGCACGTATCTCGCCCTCAAGGGGATCGACCTTTCAATCCGCAAGGGTGAATTCATCTCGCTGATCGGCCACTCCGGCTGCGGCAAGAGCACCCTGCTCAACATGATCGCCGGGCTTGATCTGCCCAGCGGCGGCACCGTGCTCCTCGATGGCGAAACGGTGCGCCGGCCGGGGCCGGACAAGATGGTGGTGTTTCAGAACTATTCGCTGCTGCCCTGGCTCAGCGTGCGGGAAAACATCGCTCTTGCTGTGGATGAGGTGCTGCCAGACCTCCAACGCAAAGAACGCGATGAGGTTGTAGAGGAGCACATCAACATGGTGGGCTTGGCTCATGCCGCCGACAAGCCGCCCCTGCAACTCTCCGGGGGCATGCGCCAGCGAGTAGCCATCGCAAGGGCGCTGGCGATCAAGCCGAAGCTGCTGCTGCTCGATGAACCCTTCGGTGCCCTAGATGCACTCACACGGGGCAATCTGCAGGAGAAGCTCATGCAGATCTGCAACGAGAACGAACTCACCGCCGTGATGGTGACGCACGACGTTGACGAGGCCGTGCTGCTCTCGGATCGGATCGTGATGCTCACCAACGGCCCAGGCTCGAAGATCGGCGGGATCCTCGAGGTGGACATCCCGCGCCCCCGCCAACGCCTGGAAGTGGTGCACCACCCCAGCTACTACAGCCTGCGTTCCGAAATCATCTATTTCCTCAACCGCCAGAAGCGGGTGAAGCAGTGGCAGGCCAAGCCCCATCAGGTGCTGGCCCGCCATGGCCTCGAGAAGGTGAATCTCGATCTGGGCTTCATCCCCCTGGCGGCCTGCGCGCCGATGGCCGTGGCCGAGGCCAAAGGTTTTTTCGCTAAGCACGGCCTCGATGAGGTGCAGCTGGTGCGCGACACCAGCTGGCGCGGCGTTACCGATGGCCTGCTGGATCGCACCCTCGATGGCGCCCTGATGCCATCGGGAATGCCCACCTGGATGACAGCCGGTGGCCATGGCGGCGATCCAACCCCGATCGTGACGGCCCTCACCCTGAGCCGCAACGGAAACGGCATCACCCTTGGAAGCCGCCTGGCCGATCTGGGGGTGAAAAGCGTGGCCGACTACCGCGACTACCTGCTGCGCACCAACCGCGAGCCCCACACCCTCGGGATCGTGCATCCAGCCTCGATGCACAACCTGCTGCTGCGCTACTGGCTCGCCTCCAACGCCATCGATCCCGATCACGACGTCAAGCTGCAGAACCTCCCGCCCGCCCAGATGTTGGCCGACCTCAAGGACGGCTCGATTGATGGGTACTGCGTGGGTGAACCCTGGAATGTGCGAGCCAGCAGGGAAGGCCATGGCTTCCCCATCGTGGGCGACATCGAGATCTGGTCTGGCCACCCTGGCAAGGTGCTTGGTGTGCGTGAGGACTGGGCTCTGGCCTACCCCAACACGCACATTGCGCTCACGAAAGCGCTACTGGAGGCCTGCCGTTACTGCGCCGATCCAAACCACTGGGATGAACTGAGCGAGCTGCTGAGCGATCGGCGCTACCTCGGCATGAAGCGGGAGCTGATCCGCTTTGGCGTGGCTGAGGCCTCAGGGGAGGAGCACAAGAGCGAACCTCACACCCTCTTTTTCGGTGCCGGCCTGAATCGCCCCAGCCGCACAGAACACCTGTGGATCCTGAGCCAGCTGGCCCGCTGGAGCGAGATTCCCTTTCCCCGCAACTACGTGGAAATCCTGGAGCGGGTCT
>JBIIDQ010000261.1:0-3151 GCA_044238295.1 Vulcanococcus sp. | reverse complement strand
AGATCACCGTCCTGGATGCCGGCCTCCACCATCGAATCGCCGCTCACCCGCAGGAAGAAGGTGCTGCTGGGGTGGCGAATCAGCACCTCGTTGAGGTCGATGCCCACATCGATGTAGTCGTCGGCGGGGCTGGGGAAGCCGGCGGCCACGGTGCTGGAAGCCAAAGGCAGCCGCAGTGGCGTGCGTTCTGCCCGCAGGGATCCGATGGGCAGGCCAGAGGACCGCGGGGACACAGGCGACACCAAACAGCTGCCCGCAGACTAGTTCAGGTGTACTGGCTTCGGAGTGCTGGTTGAGGTGCGTTGGCTTCGTCTGTGGCTGGAGCCCTGCTGGCGCGAGGCTGGATCACTCCTCTTCGTCGCCTTCCAGCAGTAGTTGCTGGAAGGCGGTGTACAGCTCGAGTTCTTCGGCGCTGGCGGGTGCGCGTCGCTGGCGGTTGGGCCGCAGTTCGTCGCTGGCGCCGCGGGGCTGCAGGCCAGCTGTTGTCGACTGAGCCTGGCTGGCTTGGCGCTGGATCGCCTGGCGTTGTTCGGCCTGCCGGATCTGTTGTTGATCGATTTCCGCTTGGCGCAGGCGATCGAGCAGATGGGGCGGAACGCTGCCGTCCGGGCTCACCTGCATCAGCTCGCGGAACAGGGCCTGGGGATCGGTTTCCGTTTCCACCCGATGGCGCTTTTGGCTGGCGGGAGCCGCTGCGGCTGTGGTCTCTGGCTTGGGCAATGGTTTCGGCAGGCTGCGGCCGAGCTGCTGGAGGCGCTCGAGACTGCGGGCGTCAAAACTCATGGCGTGGGGGCGTCAGCCGCACTCCAGTGTGTCGCGAGTGTTGCGGCCGGTGCTGGGGTTGGTGCCACTGGCGATGGCGCAGAGGGTTTTCAGCACATCGCCGCGGAAAGGCACGTTGGTGAAATCAGCCCCTTCGATCTGCACGTTGCTGAACTTGGTGTTGAAGGCGAAGGCGTTTTCCAGCACCGCATTGCGCAAGTCGGTGCCGTCGAGCACGGCCGAGTCCAGGGTGGCGTCGGTGAGGTTGGTCCCGGAGAGGTCGGCATCTTGCAACTTGGCGCCGAACAGGCTGGCTCCGCGCAGGTCGGAGCCGTGGAAGTCGGCATCGCGCAGGTTGGTGAGGTTGAAGGTCACACCCCGCAGGTCAGCACCGGCGAAGTCGTGGCCGATCAGCACCTGTTTGGCGTAGTCCATGGCGGCGTGGGCCGCGGGCGTGATGACCAGCAGGGCCAAGGGCAGCAGCAACGCCAGCACAGGCATCAACAGGCGCGAGGCCATCGGTTGCAGCAGGCGGCGCATCGGCGTGGAGTCGGATCAGGCAACCCTAAGCAGGCTGTCGCGATCACCACCAACGCCGCAGAAGCATTCCCCTAATGTCCGGCTCAATGCACCGGTAGGTGCAGCTCCTTTGGTCACCGGATCGAACAGCGAGCGTTCGCGATGGGCAATCCGATTGACAAAGAGACTTTTCTGGCTCGAGCCAGAGCCCGTTTCGGTGATCGCTACGACTACGCGGAGATCGTCTACCGGAGTTTCAAATCGCCGATCAAAATCCGCTGCCGTGAGCATCCGGTGCGGCTGATCTCCATCACGCCGGAGCGTCATCTGGTGACCACCGGCGGCTGCAAATACTGTCTGCGGGCCTTGCGCGGTCAGGTACCGGGCGAGTGAACCCAACACGGGGAATGCTCAGAGCTGGAGCTCGGCCCTGCGGTGATGGCGGTGAGTGCAACGCAGCGCAGCGGCAACTGGGCGGAGCAGCGGGCCTTGCGGCTATTGCAGCGCGCAGGCTGGCGCCTGCTGGCCCGGCAGTGGCGCTGCCGCTGGGGCGAGCTGGATCTGCTGCTCCATAAACCGCAGCGGCTCCTGTTGGTGGAGGTGAAAAGCCGCCGCCGTTGCGGACCGGATGGCTGGGGCATCGCCAGCTTTGATGGCGCCAAACGGGCGCGGTTGGAGGCGGCCTACGGCTGCTGGCTGGCAGGTCATCCCCGCTATGAGCGCTGCAGCCTTGAGCTGGTGCTGGCCCTGGTGCCTCAGCCGCCGGCTACGGCGCCGGTGCGCTGGCTCCGTTGGTGGGAGTAGGGCTGCTGGGTGCGGTGCTGTAGTCCAGCGTGCAGATGTAGCGGTAGTTGCCAGTGCGCACATTCACCACCGTGCAGCGGGTGTTGGTCACCGTGGCATTCGCGGGAAGCTGTTGCTGTGCCCGCTGGATCGCATTGCTCTGATCCCAGATCGATTCCGCCGTGATCGATCCGGCCAGGGCCGCTGGGGGCAGGCTCAGGCTGAGGGCGGCAGCAAGGGGAATCGATACCAGCCAGTGCTGTTGGGTCGGGAGTTGCATGGCCTTGGGCTCGTCTGTCCAAGGTTTAGGGATGCTGGTGGCCGACGGCCAGGGAGCAATCTGGAAACAGGCCTGTCGCCTGTATCAATGACCTTCGCGGCCCACCGCACCCGCAAACGCTTCGGTCAGCACTGGCTCAAGGATGAGCGCGTGCTGGATCAGATCCTTGCAGCGGCAGAACTCACCGGCCGTGACACGGTGCTGGAGGTGGGCCCGGGCCGCGGAGCGCTCACGGAGCGTTTGCTGGCTTCGCCGGCTGCGGCCGTGCGGGCAGTTGAGTTGGATCGCGACCTGGTGGAGGGGTTGCGGGAGCGCTTCGCCAGCGATCCTCGCTTTGAGCTCACCGAAGGGGATGTGCTCGCAGTGCCGCTGCCGGCGGCTGGCATTGTGGTGGCCAACATTCCGTACAACATCACCGGCCCTTTGCTGGAGCGTCTGGTGGGTCGCCTGGATCGGCCGGTGGCCACCCCTTACCGGCGGTTGGTGCTGCTGATGCAGCAGGAGGTGGGGGAACGGATTCGGGCCCGTGCCGGCAGCAGTGCCTACTCAGCCCTGAGCGTGCGCATGCAGCTGCTTGCGCATTGCCGTTCCGTGTCCCTGGTGCCGCCCCGTTGTTTCCAGCCGCCACCGAAGGTGATGAGTGAGGTGGTGGCGATTGATCCGCTGCCACCCGAGCAGCAGCTCGATCCGGCCCTGGCCCGCACGGTGGAGAGCCTGCTGCGCCGCTGTTTCGCCGCACGCCGCAAGATGCTGCGCAACACCCTGGCGGGTCTGCAGCCGCCGGAGCTGCTCGCCACGCTCACCGCC
>JBIIDQ010000028.1:0-11285 GCA_044238295.1 Vulcanococcus sp. | reverse complement strand
GGTGTCTTCGGGGTTCGCTTGAGGCGTTCGTCCTCCCATCGCCAACCGGTGCTGCTCAGGCCCCTGCATCGCATTGCCGTGCAACCGGGTGAGCGCCTAACGGTTCTGGCTTGGTTGCGGGGACCTCAGGGGAGCCGTCCACGGCTTCAGATCAGCTGGTACGGCGCATGGCGGGGGCCTTCGGTGGCGCGGGTCACACGATCGATCGCGCTGCCACCGGCCAAGCGTTGGCAGCCGGTTCGCTTGGATCTCCAGGTTCCAGACCATGTGGTGGCAGTGAGCCCTGCCATCGCTCTGGATCCACCCGGCTCTGGGCAGCAATGGCTCGATCTCGATGATTTGGATCTCATCCGCTGGCAGCCGCCCGGTGCGATGCGCGCTCAGCCGGCTGATTGGCTGCGCAGTCGGGGTTCTGGGAGTCTCTGTTTGAGCCGGGGGTACTGGCGGGGTGAAGACCCGCAGCCGCTGACGCTGAAGTCTTGGCCGTGAGGGCTTGGTTTTGCAGCCGGTTGGCAACGCCTTGTCTTGTGGTGGCATGCAGCACCGCTACGGCACAGCCGCGTTGAAGTCACTGCAGATTCAATGCTGCGAACCGTCAGAGGTGGAGATTGCCGATTGGGTATGGCGAGTCTTTGTGGTGCTATGCCCGTTCCTGCCAGTCTTGCCGCGATCGCCCAGGCCGCTGATGTGCGATTCAACGGCGACCGGCCCTGGGATCTGCAAGTGCACAATCCCCGCCTCTACGGCAGGCTGCTGCGGCACGGCTCCTTGGCGCTGGGGAATGGCTACGTGCGTGGCGACTGGGACTGCCAACAGCTTGATGAATTGATCTGCCGCCTGCTGCGCAGCGATGGCAATCGGCCGCTCACCCTGCGCTCGCGCCTCATCGATCTGGGCCGGATCCTGCGGGATCAGCTCACCAATCCCCAAGGGTTGCATCGCGCCTTTGCCGTGGGCCGGCGGCACTACGACATTGATCCACGCGTCTATGCCGCGATGCTCGACCCGCAGATGGTGTACAGCTGCGGCTATTGGCGCCAGGCCAACAGCCTCAGCGAAGCGCAGGATCACAAGCTGCGGCTGATCTGTGAAAAGTTGCAGCTTCGTCCAGGTATGCGCCTGCTGGATGTGGGCTGTGGCTGGGGATCACTGGCCGCTTACGCCTGTCGTCATTACGGCGTGGAGGTGGTGGGGATCACGGTGTCTGCGCAGCAGGCCCGCTGGATTGCTGAACACCTGGCGCATCTCCCCATCCGTGTGGAACTGTGCGACTACCGAGAGTTACCGGCGCGGGATCCCGGTCACTTCGATCGCATCGCATCGGTGGGCATGTTTGAGCATGTTGGCCGCCGCAATGACGCCGCCTTCTTCCGCACCTTGCAGCACTTGTTGCATCCCGATGGTTTGGTGTTGCTGCACACGATCGGAACCGCTCGCAGCACGCCCCGCACCGATCCCTGGATCGATCGCTACATCTTTCCGGGAGGTCGATTGCCTTCAGCCTGTCAGCTCTCCCGCGGCCTCGAACCACAGTTCTTGATTGAAGACTGGGAAAACTTTGGCGCTGACTACGACCGAACGCTTCTGGCCTGGTGGCAGAACTTCGAGGAGGCCTGGCCAGCTTTAGAGCGCGACAGCCGGCCTGAGTTTTTCCGCTTCTGGCGGTATTACCTGCTCAGCTGTGCTGGCTTTTTCCGCTCCCGTCAGGGACAGCTCTGGCAGGTGGTGTTGAGTCGTCCGGAGCGCTCTGTTCCCTATCAATCCTGGCGGCCGGAACGTCAGGAGCCGACCACATTGATGCTGCATGACGAAGCGATCCAAGGGCAACCCTGCTCAATGTGAGTGCAGATTGTGGGATTCAACGGAGGATTGAGCGCCATCACCTTCCGCGTCCATGAGTGATGCCTTTGGCGACTATTTGCGCAACATTGGCCGGATTCCGTTGTTAACAGCTCAGGAGGAAGTGCATCTCGGCACAATCGTGAAAGACTGGATGGAAAGCGAGGCTCCATCCCTGTCGCTGCAGCGCCGAGGCCGCCGCGCCCTGCAGCGCATCGTGACGGCCAATCTGCGCCTGGTGGTGACCGTGGCTCTGCGCTACATCCGTCGGCTCAAGCATCTGGCCCACGATCCGATGGATCTTGTGCAGGCCGGCAACCTGGGCCTGTTGCGCGCCGCAGAGAAGTACGACCCCACCCGCGGTTACAAGTTTTCCACCTATGGCTATTGGTGGATTCGGCAATCGATCAATCGCTATCTCCAGGAGCACAGCGGCAGCATCCGAATCCCTGTGAACCTGGTGAGCCTCGCGAATCGGGCTGATTCGCTTCAAAGTTTGCGCAGTCAGTCTTTAAACCCAGAACAGTTGGCCGATGCGCTTGGCGAATCGCCTGAGCGCTTGTTGTATGCGATGGCAATCCAGCACCGCAGCAACACAGTCTCGCTTGATCAGCAACTCTCTGGCAGTGATGGCGACATGACGTTGATGGATACGGTGACCGATGATCACCAGCCGATCATCCACGATGACTACCGCTGGATCCATAGCCAGCTGGGGCACCTTTCAACCCCAGAGTTGACGGTGATTCAACTGCGCTACGGTGATGAAAAGCAGCGCTCCTTCGCCGAAGTAGCGCGCCTGGTGGGCCGCAGTAAGGATCAGGTGCAGCGGTTGGAGCGTCACGCTCTCGCCAAGCTGCGTCGTCATCTCACCCCGGCGCTGTATCCCCGCTGAGGCAAACGTCCCGGAGGCCAAGTGGGTCTCCGGGACACCGCAACGCTAAAAGCTTCGTGTTTTAACCCGTGCAGCTGCGTGGGTAGGGGGCTGTAGTCCATTGCCATGGACATGACTGTTCCCACCAGCCTGGGGGATCAAGTTGCGCTGTTGATCGCGCAGGGCATCCTCGAGCAGAAAAGCACAGAGGTTGGAGACCGATCGACCCTCTTCCTCTGAGCGGGTGAGCAGCGCCTCATGCACGTGGTAGCTGAGGGTGATGGAGATGCGTTTGGGCTGGCGTTGAAGCACACGAAAACGCTCATTCATCTCGAAACTCCGCAGGTAAGTGTGAAAAAGACGCCGTGAGACTTCAGCTGTGCTGCATCTCTCAGCAACTTGAGAATACGAGCTTTAAAAGGTGGCGAAGTGCAGCTTGAAGATGATGAGGCACTGTTGTTCTGCTGCAGCTTGCAGAGCTTCTCTGCGGATTGGGTGTAGCCATCTAAGTGCTTTGCCTGAACTGATCGATAAACCAGTGGTAGCTCTGCTCGGCAACGGCATCGAGGCTGCCGGGTTCGTTGAATAGATGGCCTGCTTGGGGAATCACGATCAGTTCGTTGCGCACCTGCAGCTGGCTCGCCGCCCAGGCGTTGAGTTCAAGGACGTCAACGTCATGCCCACCCACGATCAGGAGGACTGGGCATTGCACCTCCCCCAGCCGCTGGAACACCAGATCGGGTCGCCCCCCGCGTGAAACCACCGCCTTGACCCGATGGGGACGTTCTGCTGCTGCGGCGAGGGCTAGGGCGGCTCCAGTGCTTGCTCCAAATAGCCCCAGTGCAAGGTCCTGCACAAGGGGTTGGCTGCTGCTCCAATCGATCACACTGATCAACCGCTGCTGCAGCTCAGGCAGGGAGGCCAGCACGTGGTTTTGGACCTTGTCCTGCTTGTGCTCTAGATCAACGAGCAGCGTTGCCATTCCACCGCGATGTAAATGATCGGCAACGTGTCGATTGCGGGGGCTGAAACGATCGCTACCCGAGCCATGGCAGAAGACAACGAGGCCAGAGGCGTCAGTTGGCAGGGTGAGTTCAGCATCCAGCAGGCCTCCTGGGGCGGGGATGCCAACGCTCGTTTGGCGGGTTGCGGAGGGCATGCTGGCCAAAGCACGTGCAACGTCCATCAGAGAAAGCCGGTGTGTCTGGCTCCGGTGGGCGCAGCAGCTTTGCCTCGAATCAGCGCAACGGATGATTGCGCTGCGTTGTTTTGTTCAGGATCCGCTTCCATGGAGTTTCAACGCATGGATCGTTGGCGGATTCAGCTGCTACCTCCACCTGGCATGCAGCGGGCACGACCCCGCTGGCTTTGTGATGATGGTGGCTTCAGTCTTGATCAGCGCAGAGCCTGGGTGGTCACAGAACCACGCTGTGCTGGAGAGCGCATTCAGCGCTGGCTGATGCTCAAGGGCCGTGACGCCCAAACGCTCCAACGCATGCGTCTGGTGCACAGTTGCTGCAATGCAGCTGCAGAACCAGCTTGAAGTGATCGCGCGGCGATTGGCTGCTTTTAGATCGTTGCTGCTGCTTGCCGCTGCCATGCTTCAAGGGGATCAACTGCTCAGCAAACTTCACCAGTTGCGAGGTCTCAATCGCTCTGAGCTCGTGCGGGCTTGTGGCTATGTGAGTCACAGCGAGGATGGGCGTGAGCGACTCCATTTCACTGATTTCTATGAGGCTATCCTTGAGGCTAAGGGTGTGCATTTCTCCCGCCATGGTGCCCGCGGGCTTGTCCGCCGTAGTGCTCAAGGCCGCCAGCTCACCTTCAATACGCATGTTCACTTCAATGGCAACTTGATGGTGGGCCGCGCCTACACCGAGCAGTTGCATCTTCAACCTGGGGATCAGTTCCGCATTCAGCTCAATGATGGTGAGATTCGCTTGATTCCACTCACTGATAAAGCCCAGGCTGGTGATGAGGAGGATTCATCCCTCGCCTGACTGTTGTGTTCTCCTCTAGCGCTCTGCTGCGATGACGCCCTATCCCGACTATCCGATACCTGCTGATGAAGAGCAGCGCCTCAGGGCGCTGCGGCGCTTTGCGGTGCTCGATACCCCAGCCGATCCCCATTTTGATCGAATTGTGGCGCTGGCTTCTGAAGTGCTGGGGGTTCCGATCGCTTTGGTGTCGTTAGTGGATCAGGAGCGGCAATGGTTTCTAGCCCGGTATGGGTTGGAGGCCCAGGAGACCCCGCGCGCCATGGCCTTCTGTGCCCATGCGATTGCCCAGCACGATTTGTTTGAGGTGCCGGATGCTCTCGATGATGAACGCTTTAACACCAATCCCTTGGTGTTGTATCCCCCCAAAGTGCGCTTTTACGCAGGAGTGCCGCTTCAATCGGATCAGGGCTATAACCTTGGAACGCTCTGTGTGATCGACCACAAGCCGCGTGTGCTCGATCCCCATCAGCGCGTGATCTTGCAACTCATCGCCGATTTGGTGATGCGTGAACTGGAGCTTCGCCAGCGAAGTATGCAGTGCCCGGTGACCGGCCTCTATAACCGGAGTGTGTTCTTCCGCTTCGGTGAACAAGAATTTGAGCATGCTCGTGATGAGAGCTTGCCGCTGGCGCTTTTCAATTTCGATATCGATGACTTCCGCCAGATCAATATGCGCTGGGGCCATCAGGCTGGTGATCAGGTTTTGCTTGAGCTCTGTGCACTGGCTAAGCAGCAACTGAGTGAAGGCGATTTGTTCGGCCGCATCGGCGATGAAGAATTTTCGATCCTGCTGATCAATTCGTCTATTGCACGTGTCAATCAGGTTGCTGAAAAGGTCAGGCTCGCTATTGCCAGTATGCGGGGAGTCTTTGATCATTCGGATTACCATCCCAACATCAGCGGTGGGATTACGGCTCTGGCTGATAGCGACCAGAGCTTTGCAGATCTCTTTTACCGTGCCGATCAAGCTCTGTACCTAGCGAAAGGCAATGGCCGCAATCAGATCGCCTCGCTTCAAGTTGAGTGAGCCGCCTGCATCAATTGCAGGCGGCAGGGGTCTTTAAGTCACTGCTGACTTCAATCCACTGGAACGCTCAACGCCTTGGCTTCCTCTGTGCCGGCTTTTTTGGCGATGCTCACAGTGAGCTCACCGTTTTCATAGTGCGCATGCACCGTTTTGGGGTCGGCATCACTCGGAAGTGAAAAGCTGCGGCTGAAGCTTCCGTAGGAGCGTTCGACGCGGTGAAAGTGGGGCCGTGTTTCCTCGCTGTCTCGCTTGCGCTCACCCTGAATGGTGAGCATCTCTTCGGCGATCGATACGGCTACATCCTCTTTG
Organism: Vulcanococcus sp.; assembly: GCA_044238295.1. Lineage (GTDB taxonomy): Bacteria > Cyanobacteriota > Cyanobacteriia > PCC-6307 > Cyanobiaceae > Vulcanococcus. Next base: position 5,236 of record JBIIDQ010000028.1, on the reverse strand, counting down.
TTCATGCCGGGGATATCGGCTTTAAAGAGATAGGTGCCATCGCTTTCGCAGATATCAACACGCGGCCCCCACTCGCTCAGCGGCATGGTGCTGCCAAAGCGTAGAGCGGGCCAATTGAAGGCGCGATCAACCATCGCTTCGATGTCAGTCAGGGGTTCCCACTTGATCAGACTCATTGGATTGCCTCTGGAGAGATTGCTGGCGTTTTCAGGCTATGAATTGTGCTTGTCTTCCAGTTTTTCAAGCACAGTATTTGGCTCAGATCAGCGGCACCGCCCGCATCCGGCTCCTGCGCACATTTTCTTCCAGGTCGCAGGGTTTGTAGTCGCCACAGATCTGATTGCGGCCGGTATAGGGCCAGAGTGCCATCGGCACCTGCATGTCGCTCAGGCCATCACCACCAGGGTACGAGGAGAAGTGCTGCGCTGCTTCACTGAGCTCCACGTTCTCCAGCGTGAATTGATTTGGTGCATGGCGCGTACATGGGGCGATTGCACCGAGGGAGGTCATCTCCAATCCGTGGGCCTGATCCCAGTAGGAACAGGTTTGGCAGTGCTGCGTGTTCATGGGGTGTGAGGGCAGACACCTCCAGCCAAGAGGCCGGAGGTGCGCCCTGCGCTGCCGCCTGCACAACTGCAGCAACTCAGAACTGCGGCAGCTCACTTCACTCGAGGCAGATCCATTCCTGGGCGGCTAGCAGATCGTTGCTGCCGAAGGTTTTGCTCTCGGCCTGGCTGAAGCTCTTGATCAGTCGCTGGGCGATTTGCTGCAGAGGCCCGTTACTCACCACAGCTAGTTTCTGCGGGCGATGGCGATAGTCGCGGATCAAGGCGAGATGCTGCCGCAGGGCGCCCAGGGCCAACCAGCCATCGAACTGACGCAGATCCAGCAGCACCCTCGGCCGCTCCACCTGGCTCATCACGTTGGCCAGATCGTCGTCGATGCGGGCATACACCTCCTGATCCAGAAGGCCGATCAGTGAGATGGTGATCACTTCGCCCTGGCGCTCCAGATGCACCGTGCCCAACGCTTCGCTTAGCCAGCGCCGTGCACCGTCTTGATCACTGAGGGCAAAGATCTGCACGGGGTAGGGCAGCAACAGCGCCAGCGCCCGACAGGCGCGTTTTACCCAAACGATGTCCGTCACCACGGCAAGCCGCTCGAATCCATCCCAGTGGCGTAAACCGAGATTGGTGTCATCCCAAGCTGCCTCCAGGCTTAGCCCTTGAAAATCGGGTTCGAGGACCACCAGGGCCTTGATCCGTTCGTCGTTCTGCAGGGCGGCTTCCACATTGGGAATCACCAGCCGCTGCATCTCCTCGCCGCTGATCTGACCGCTGCAGCTGAATCCCAGGGTGCCGTCTGGGAGGTGTTCGATCAGCTGGATCATCGCTGTGCGTAGAAAGGTCGGCCGAAACCTATGGAGGCTGCTCCGCAGCGTTTTGGGCCTGCGGCTGGATTGCTGCAGGCCTGCCTCATCCGGGCACCAGGCACCATCCGCCGTCCTGGTGCTGGCAGCACCAGCCGCTAGGAGAGAGATCGAGGCCCATCTGCCGCTCGAGCAGTTGTCGATCCGCTGCTGATGGCTCCCTCAATTGGAAACCTCGCAGCTGAAACGGCTGCAGCCTGAGGCTCAGCAGCTGGCCGCTCTGCCGCTGCAGCTCCAAGCCGTAGAGGCAGACCAGATCGGATCGCCAAGGGAAATGCGGCGGTAGGCCTTCGTAGTCGTTGATCAGATCACCGCAGCCGTAAAGGATCAGCCGGCCCTGATGGATCTCCAGGGGCAGGGCGTGGTGAGAGGAATGGCCGTAGACCACATCCACGCCTGCCAGCTCGATCAGTTGGCGCGCCAGCCAGCGGTGCTGCTCTGGCACCACCGGCACCCAATTGGCGCCCCAGTGCAGTGACACCACCACGCGATCACCGGGTTGGCGTTGGCGAGTGATGCAGCGGCAGAGCCATTTCACGCTGGCGCTGTCGATCGTGCTCAGCAGCGCCACACCAGGACGATTCGGTTGTGCGGCCCAAGCCGGCGGCACGCCACTGCTGCTGAAGGCCCAGGCGAACAGCAGCAGCTGCCCGCCGTCCGCCAGGGGTAAGCGAGCAGGCCGCTGCGCCTGGTGGGGGTTGAGCCCTGCGCCGGAGCTCGCAATTCCGGCCTGGTTCAGGGCGCGCAGCGTGTCGCCCAGGCCGTTGAGGCCCCAGTCGAGGCAGTGATTGTTGGCGAGGCTGCAGGCGTTGATCCCTGCGGCCTGCAGGGTGCTGATGTTGGCGGGGTGCATGCGGAAGTGCACGCCTTTGCCGGGCCATGGCTGGCCGCCGTTGGTGATGGCGGTTTCCAGGTTCACGATCCGCAGCTCTGGATTCAAGCCTTGGATCCAGCTCAGGCTCTCGCCCCAGACCCGCTCAGGGCTGAACGGCGAGGCGATTGGGCCGATCCGCGCTTCTGTCAGAGCCAAGTAGTCGCGCGCGTCGCGGGCGACGGCCTCGTGCAGCGCAGGATCGCAGTGCTGAGGCATCAGTTGGTCGATGCCGCGCCCGAGCATCACATCGCCCCCCAGCAGGAGCTTTAGGGCTGCGGACATCGCCGCTCAGCTCGCATCACTGCCCTCGGCTTAGGTGCTGCCGTGCATCCCGATCGGCCTGCGCCGCGTTTGTGCGGTAGTGGCGAGGGAGAAGCGCCGCCCTTGCCCGAGCGGCGGCTCAAACCGCTCACCCTGGCCGCAATGCCGACAGTGATTTGCGGATGGGGAGTAGCAATGGAACGTTTCACCTCGAATCGCCGGCCTTCCGCGATGGCGATCCCATCCCGGTGATTCACAGCGGTGAAGGCCTCAATCTCTCGCCGCCGTTGCGTTGGAGCGGTGCCCCACCGGCCACCCGCAGCTACGCCTTGGTGCTGGAAGACCCGGATGCACCCGCCGGTTGCTGGGTGCACTGGCTGCTGTTCAACATTCCCCCCTCGCTGCGGGCCTTGCCGGCCGCGTTAGAGCGCGCCCCCGAGTTGGCGAATGGGGCCCGCCATGGCAGCTGCTGGGGTGTGGGGCGGTTTGAACGGATTGGCTATCAGGGGCCGCTGCCGCCCCCAGGCACCGCCCATCGCTACGTGTTTGAGCTTGTGGCTTTGGATGCGGATCTCGACCTTGCCCCTGGTTGCACGGTGTTTGAGCTGCGGGAGGCAATCCGCTCCCACGCACTAGCGCGAGCCGAGCTCACAGGCCTGTATGCCCGCAGCGACTAGGTGCATCGATCTCAAAGTGCTAAAAACCGTCTGCCGCAAACTGCCGCAAACTGCTGCAGTCTTGGAGTCCTCTCGCTCAGGCCCCCTGGTGGTGGAGCTGGGTCTTGTTCGTCCGCCTCTGTGTTCCTTAGCCCTGGTATCGCGTGACTGTGCGCAAACAGCTGTCGATGGTGTTGCCTGTTGAGCTGATTGAAGCCATCAAGCAGCGAGCCAGAGCCAAAGGCTTGAGTGTCACCGCCTACATCTCGGCATTGGTTCATGGTGATCTAGGGCTTCCCGGATTACCTGATCTCCATCAGCTCGCTGAGCAGCTCGCAGAGGTCCAGGCCCGCGTCGATGCCCTTGAACAACAGTGATGCACTGCTCCGACACCCTCACAACGTTGTAGTTCTGTTGTAGAACTGCTGGAGTGGCCTGGACAGGTGGCTGACGTGCTGAAGAGACGGGAAGCCCGCAGCATGCGGATCAGTGTGAATCTCACCCCTAGCGAATTTGCTCAGTTGCAGCTTCTTGCCGAGGCCGAGGGCCGCAGCATGAGCAACATCAGTCTGCAGGCGATTCAGGCCCTTCTGGAGCGGCAGAACTGCCCCAACTGAGCAGCTGTTGTGTGTGGATGCCGTCTGCCGATGCGGAGACTGCATTGGATGAGGTGTCGTGACATCTACACCACAGAGCAGATGCAAAGCTTTGGATTTACGGAGCAGGCTGAACGCTGGAACGGCCGGCTGGCGATGCTTGGATTTGTGATTGGCCTGGTCACTGAATTCCTCACTGGCCAGAGTGTGATTGCTCAGTTGCGGATCCTTTCGCCCTGGTCTTGAGCAGAACTGCAGCAGCACAGCTTCAGTCTGGGCTGCTGCTTCCCAGAGCGTTCCAGGCTGGTGTTGCTGTATGAGCGCGGACGCGTGTCATGAACAACGCCAACTGGGAAATCGGGGTGTCGGCCGAGAGTTTGGATGCGCTACTCAGCGGTGAGCAGGCGGGGATGAATCTCTGGTTTCTGGCCGGCTATGTGAAAGGCATCACGGATGGCCAGGCCCTGCAGGTGGGTGATCGTCACATCGTGCTTGAACCCAATGGCGATAACGGCTGGCGGCTGCGCTGTGATGCCGTGGAGCGTGATCGCTGATGAGCACGCTGCCGATCACCACCGCTTGCTATCGCAACCGTATCGCTGTCTTGCAGCAGGAGCTCCAGGCGATCCTGGATCAACTGCCGCCGGCCCCTTGCAGCGCTGGGGATCTGCAACGGCTGGAAGCGCAGGTGCAGCCGATTTACGCCGCCATCTGGGCGATGCATGCGGAGATCAGAGCCTGAGCGCAGGGCTTGCGCAGCTAGTGGATCCGTGGCCGTTGTGAGGCGTTCTGAGCACGGCTCCGGCGGTGCTCCAGCGAGCTTTCGAGCAGATAGGCCGCCAGGTTGCTAATCGAGCGCCCTTCGCGGCCGCTGTGCTCCACCAGGGCTTCCAGGGTGGATTGCGCCACGGTGATCGTGAGGCGCCTGCTGGAGCGGAAGCCGACGGCGGTCATCATTGGGCTTGTAAGAATTGCTTAAGGATTGGACCGAGATGGTGTTGTTGCCCAGTTACTTATCTCGGGGTCCGGATGTTGGGGTGGTTGCGTGTTCTCATTTGGGGATAATCACTGTCTTGCGCTCTCAATCGGGTGCAGAGTTCTGCGTATTTATTGTTTGCATACGTTTGCGCTAGTTATTGATCTACTTATCTTGTAGATAAGTTTTAGGTAGCTCACTTGGATGTTGTGGTCCTCGATCGCCACCGAATGGTGGGGCAGGCCATTGCTGGTGTGTTGTCTGAACTCGTAGGTCTAAGGGTTTTGGGGATCTGTGCTTCGGTATCAGAGGCCAGTGCCTTGATCCGTCAATCAACACCGCCTTTGCTCGTTCTGGATGCTGACTTGGATGGTGAGAGCTATCGCGATGCAGCGGACTTGCATCAGCAGCTCAATCCGCAGGGCGAATTGCTGTTTCTAACTG
>JBIIDQ010000260.1:0-3160 GCA_044238295.1 Vulcanococcus sp. | reverse complement strand
AGCGGCAGGCCGCCTGCAAGGCGGCGATCAAGCGCTCTTCATCGAAGCGCTCGCCATTGAGCCCGCTGGCTTCGGTGACGCCGTCGGTGTAGCAGAGCAGCACGTCTCCCGGATCGAGCACGATCTGTTCGCAGCCGTAGCTGGCTTCTGGCTGTAAACCGATCAGCAGGCCCGGCGCATCGAGCCGGTCGACGGCATTGCGCAGGCGCCGCCAGATCAGGGGCGGGTTATGGGCCGCATTGGCGTAGCGCAGCAGCCGCGTGCGGGGGTCGTAATCGGAATAGAAGAGCGTCACGAAGCGATGCGACTGGGCCAGGTCTTCCTGAGCCAACTGGTTGAGGTCGTGCAGGATCCGATCGGGCGGCAAGCCGCTGAGCACCTCAGCCCGCAACATCCCACGAAGCAGGGTCATCAGCAGACCAGCGGGCACGCCTTTGCCCATCACATCGCCCACCACCAGGGCCCAGCGACCCTGCTCGCGGCGCCGGCCCAGCAGCTGGGGGCGGGTGGGGATGAAGTCGTAGTAGTCGCCGCCCACCTGGAAAGCGGGCCGGCAACGGGCGGCTAGCTCCACCCCCTCGATCACCGGGCAGTGATCAGGCAAGAGCTGGGCCTGGATCTCAGCGCCGGTGGAGAGCTGCCGGTCCACGCGCTCATGGCGGCGCGCCTCCTGCAGTAGCTGTTCGCTTTCGATCGCCACGCCAGTGAGATCGGCCACGAGCTGCACGTGGCGGCGGTGGCTATCGCTCCAGTTGAAGCCGCTGCGGGGACCCACCACATACAACCGTCCGCGGCAGCGGCCGCGGGCCACCACCGAAGTGGCAAACAAGGGGCGATCCGCGAGCTGGCGACGCACCACCCGATCGAGCAGGGCCGCCACCGCCTCATCACCAGAGGCCTGGAGCAGCTCATCGTCGGAGAGGCTGGCCAGCTGCCGAATCAGCTGCGGCTCCGTGGCATGCAGCTGCTCGCGCCAGAGGCGGCCATCGGGGTGAAACACCACCAACAGCGCCCCTTCCGCCTCCACCAGGCGCATCGCCACGAGCGGCACGAGCTCGAGAAAACGACCGAGGTTGGTGAAGCTACGCAGGGCAAAACCCAGCGACGCCAGAAGCTCCTGGTTGCGGCGCTGTTCACGGCTCAGGCTGTCGAGCAGCTGGCGAACAGACGCCAATGCCGATGCTGGCCGCGCTGTTGTGACGCGGTCGGCATGGCTCTGAAGCGGTGGGTCAGACCGCCGTGGGGGCGGCTTGCTGCTCACCGAGCGGCCGCGAAGTGCCCGCAAGATAGCCGCGTTTCTTGTGACAGCTGCTGCTCAGAGCGCCGGAGATCAACAGGTGCTGAGGCCTACTTGGCCAGCAGAGCTTCCACGAACTCGAAACTGTTGAAGGGGCGCAGATCGCGGATGCCCTCGCCAGCGCCAATGAAACGGATCGGGAGACCCGCTTCCGACGACACGGCCAGGGCCACGCCGCCGCGGGAGCTGCCATCGAGCTTGGTCACCACCACGCCGGTGAGTCCGGCCGCCTGGGCAAAGGCCATGGCCTGCTTGAGGCCGTTCTGCCCCTGGCTGGCATCGAGCACCAGCAACGACTCCACTTGAGCGTCGGGCGCCAGCTTGTCGACGATGCGGCGCACCTTGCTCAGCTCCTCCATCAGGTTGTGCTTGGTCTGCAGGCGGCCGGCCGTATCCACCAGCACCAGATCGGTGCCCTTGGCCTGGGCGGCACCGATGGCGTCAAACACCACCGCCGCCGGATCGGCGTTGGCCGAGGGGTTGGACACCACGGTGACGCCGCTGCGCTCACCCCAGACCGCCACCTGCTGCACCGCCGCGGCGCGGAAGGTGTCGGCCGCGGCGATCAGGCAGCTGTAGCCACTGCGCACAGCCAGATTGGCCAGCTTGCCGAGGGTGGTGGTCTTGCCGACCCCATTCACCCCCACCATCAGCCACACATTCAGGCGACCACGCTCCGGCGCTAGCAACTGGGCGCCGCTGGCCTGGATGGGCGCATCAAGCAGGGCCGTGAGCTGCTCCTTGAGGAAGCGGATGCCCTCGGCCGGCTCCACCACTTCTTCGTTAAGGCGCTTGCGCAGGGCATCGAGCACCTGATCGGTGGCCTGCACACCCACATCGGCACGCAGCAAGAGGCTCTCGAGATCGTCGAGCACCTCGGGAGTGAGGGGGTCGTCGCCGAGGTTGTCGAGCAGCTGGGTGACAAAACCACGGCGGGTCTTCTCCATGCCGCGCCGCAGCCGGCCAAGCCAATCGATCTCCTCCAGGGAGATGTCGTCGAGCTTGCGGCCCTGGGCGGCGAGCACCTCCGCCGACCAGGTGAAGTCGTCGTCGAAGGCACCGAGTTGTGGTGCGGCCTCATCGGAGGCTGGCGCTGCAGGCACCGCCGCGGGACGCACCGGCTCGGGCGTCTCGATGGCGCGATCAAGCAGCTCTTGCTGCCGCTGAGCCCGTTGGGCTGCAGCTTGTTCCAGTAAGGAGAGTCCTGGGGCCGGGGTTGCGGGCGCAACCGGGAGATCAACAGGGGGCTCCATCGAGGTGCCCGGAGAGGGCTGCGGTTCAGCTAGTGGAACGTCCGCGACTGGAACGGGAGCAGACGCAACCGGATCCGGGAGCGCCGACTGAGGCCCCGACTGACGCGACAACTGCTCGACGCCAGCAGGGGCCGTCGTTAATCCGGGGAGGACCTCCGGCAATGCTTCAGGCGACTCTCCGGAGTTCTGTTCGGTCTGTACAGAATCCTGGACAGTGGCTGAAGGTGTTTCCGTTGGCGCCGAAGGAGTGACCACACCTGAGGAGGCCTGCTTTTCGGCCTCCTGTTGGGCCTTCAGGCGGGCATAGGCCTGACGGGCCCAGTCGAGGGCATCCTGATCAACCGCACCAACTGCGGGCGGCGCTGCTGTGGCAGGAGCGGGCTCAGGGCTCTGTTCCGGCTGGGCAGCTTCGGGAGAAACAGCAACAGGGGCCTCGTTGGCCTCAGGCGGCTGCTGGGGTTGTTCCGGCTGGGGCTCCTCGGGATTCTGGGGGGCCGCGCTGCGATTGAACCAGTCGAAAACCATCGGCGCCTCCTGTTCAGCCCTTCGCAGGGGCGCTGATGAAACGGCGCAGCACGCCGTTGATCATGCGGCGGCCCTGCTCGTCGCT
>JBIIDQ010000332.1:0-3177 GCA_044238295.1 Vulcanococcus sp. | reverse complement strand
GGAATGATTACCTGAGCTCAAAAGGACAACAAAAGCGGTTATCAGAAAAGATTGAGAGGTAAAAAGCCAAGACAAGCGATTAAGTATCCATTGCTGCTCGGTCATGAGCAATTGCTCTATATATGCTGCAAGGGCCAGTGCGTCCCTTAAGTCAATGCCATCAATTGACTCGTGAATGCTGTCATCAGGCATTGACATCATTGAATCCAGTAGGGACAAGAATTTTTTCTTGAAAGGATTAAGTGGAAGCTTCTGTTGAGATTGAGATCGCTTTGAGGCCTGCGAAGCCTTAAGCCTCATGGCAACAAGGCTGGTTTTTTATCATAGTGGCTTCGATGATATGATGTTTTTGTGATTGCCAATGACCGGAGGATGTCTAACTGGTCTGCTGGAGAATGGATCGCCTGATGTTGTAATCACTGCGGCCTGCACTGTAGCCATAACGCTGGTCATTTCTGATACGACTAGGGAGACTCTGGAAAACCAGGCCTTCCGCGCGGCAATGGGGCCGTGATCGCAGGCCAGGACTGGTTTGATGGGCGGTAAGCAGCTCGGCTTCTCGGATTACGAGCTCACCACCGCCAAAAAGCAGACCAAACGGGAGAGGTTTCTCTCTGAGATGGAGGAGGTGGTGCCCTGGCAGGCGCTGATTGACTTGATCGAGCCCCATTACCCCAAGACCAGCAAGAAGGGCGGCAGGCCTCCCTATCCGCTGGCCACCATACTGCGCATCCACCTGTTGCAGCAGTGGTATTCGCTAACGACCCGGCCATGGAGGAGGCCCTGATCGAGGTGCCCACCATGCGCCGCTTTGCCGGCATCTAGCTGATCAGCGACCGGATCCCCGATGAGACGACGATCCTGACCTTCCGACACTTGCTGGAGAAGCACGAGCTGGGCGAGCAGATTTTTGAAACCGTCAAAGCCCACCTCCGCTCACGGGGGATGACGATGCGCCAGGGCACGATCGTTGATGCCACCTTGATCGCGGCGCCCAGCTCCACCAAGAACAAAGAGGGGAAGCGGGATCCGGAGATGCACCAGACCAAGAAAGGCAACCAGTGGTACTACGGGATGTAGCCGCAGGCCCGCGCAGCGGTAAGTCCACGTCGGCGTCGACAAGGACTCAGGCCTGATCCACTCAGTCGTCACCACGGCTGCCAACGTGCACGACCTCACCCCCGCTGCTGAGCTGCTGCATGGCGATGAGGAGGTGGTTTACGGCGATGCCGGCTACCAAGGCTTTGCCAAGAGGCCCGAGATGGTAGGGACGGCAGCGGAGTTTCGGGTGGCGATGCGACCGGGCAAACGCCGAGCCCTCCCTGATACCCCCGATGGAAGGCTGCAAGATCTGATCGAAACGGCCAAGGCACATGTCCGCGCCAAGGTCGAGCACCCGTTCCGAGTGATCAAACACCAAGTCGGTTTCCAGAAAACCCGTCTGCGTGGCCTGGCCTAGAACCGCTGCAAAATCAATGTGCTGGCAGCGCTGACGAAGCTGTTCCTGGCCCGTCTACGTTTGCTTGCAACAGCATGACGAGGGGATTGGTACACTCCAAAGGGGCTATTGAAAGGTTCAGGACAGAGCAATAGGGCCAAAAACCCTCCCAAATGATCAGCAACCCGCGTCACTCAGCGCAGAGATTCCAATTTTGGTGGGTTGGTCAGTTCAGCTGCTGTGAACCTCCCTGTTGCCCAGAGCTTCCCTAGGCCTCATGCGCTTGTGCCTCCACCACCAGCTGGCGGCAACTCAACCAACGTCGCCGCACACAACACAGAAGGCCTGTCCCTGGGAAGGGTTCCACCCAGTGCGAGTCACTCAAGCGCCCTTGAGAACTCAGCCCTCGCGTTCCCCCAGGGTCGACCACAGCCAGGCGCCGAGGCTCATCACCGCAGCGCCCAAGGCCAGAAAAGCAATCAGCAGATCGGAGCGTTCCATGTGGTGATCCTGAGCCCTCGAGGCGTGAAGAGCTGTGGTGATTGCTGCCTGAATCAGGGAACCCTGGCAATGGAGCCTGGATCAGACCCAATCCCAAAGTAGATCCGCAGATTTGCAGCGGATTGCTGATGGATTAAGGACCTTGGAGGCATCCATCCCGACGAGGGCGCGATGCCCATCGTGATCCAGAGCCGCAGCTTCGACGAAACCGATTGGAGTAATGAGGTGTGGCGGCGCACCCATTTCGAGGCCTTTGTGGTGGCCAAGAACAAGGCCAAACTCACCGGTCGCATCTATCGCCTGGTGAACGACGAGGGCGAAGTGGTCGAAGAGGTGCGCCACTTGGGCAGCAGCTTCGGCCGCGGTGCGGATTGAGCTGCGGGCCCTCAGGCGCTGGCGGAACGACCAGCCAGGGCTGTCACCAGCCAGGCCGTGATCAGCAGTGCAGGAATCAGGAGGCTCATCAACCCAGCCCCAGCTGGCCGAGGATGCCCTTGCCACTCAGCGCCTCGGTGGCGATGGCGATCACGAACCCGAGCATGGCCAGGCGACCATTGAGGGATTCAGCAAAAGGGACGAAGCCCGTGCGCTGGTAGGGGACCTTGGAATCGGAGCTGGCCATGGCGGTCAAGCATTCGTTACGAAGCTTAACGCCCAGCGCGGTGATCAACGGTGCGTGAATCCTCACCCACGAACCACCAACCTCAGGACACGGCGCTGGTCACAATCTCCCCACTAGCGATCCGAGTGAGTAGCAACTGATCGTCAAGCTGCGCTTGATCCGCATGGCCCACTGCTTGTTCAAGCACGCTGGCCGCGAAGGCGTTGGACGATCCGATCGCAGCGCAGATCGACTCCCGATCGCCGCTGCGGGCATGGGCCTTAGCCAGGGTCCAGGCACAGAGGCGGCCGTAATCCGTAAGCCCCTCGGCCTCGAGGAGCGACACATCCACGGAGAGTTTCCAGTCGCGAAACTGACGCCAGTAGTAGTGATTGCCGACTGGTGTGCTGGTCCATCCGAGGAACGGATCACTGGCGGTCTGCATCAACCGCTGCCCCTGATGGTCAGGCCTAGGCAGGTCACATAGGGCGCCAACACCGAGGGGTGCGCTTCCTTGCTCTGCAACACCAACGCCTCCTCGCCGCGTTGATCCACCCAGAGGCCAATCACGCAGTGCATACCCACCGAGCCAACACCTACTGCCTTCAACGCCACATCACCGAAGCGGAGATTGGAG
>JBIIDQ010000259.1:0-3188 GCA_044238295.1 Vulcanococcus sp. | reverse complement strand
TCAGCTCGGCCTACGCGCCGGATTGGGGGGCGGCTTGGCAGCTGCGGCAGCGAGAGGCTGTTGCTGGCACGGCCGGCCTCGGGATTGAACCGCAGCCGCACTTCTCCAGGCACCGGTGCGAGCAGTTGAATCTGTTGGCGTAGTTCGGTGTTGTCGTTGAGGAGCAGCTCCTGCCGCTCCAAGATTGGTTGCAGCCGTTGCTCGAACTTGCGCTCGAAGATCTCGGGGATCTCATCGAGCAGGGCTTCCAGTTCGGCAATCTGCAGCCGCGCCTCTGCAAGCTTGCGCTCGGCGCTTGCCAAGGCCAGTTGCAGGTGCTGCTCGTTGGGGTTCAGCCCATGATCTTGTTCAGGCTGGTCGGCGATCGTGGCGTCCACCGTGTCCAGTCCCAAAACCAAAAAGCCCGGCCAAACCTTAACCAAGGCCTGGCCGGGATTCAAGCCGCAGGAAGCGATCAGGCTTCGGTGGTCTGCAGGGCGGCAGCGTCGCTGCTGGCTTGGGGGATGGGGCCGGTGCGGGGAGCAGGCAGAGGGCCGTCCTGCTTGACGGTGAGGTAGCGGATCACATCTTCACTGATGCGCATCGCTTTCTCGAGAGTGGCCACCTGCTGGCCGTCGCCGTTGTGGGCGAGCTGCACGTAGATGCCTTCCTTGTGCTTGGCAATCGGGTATGCCAGGCGGCGCTTGCCGCGCATTTGGCAATCGAGCACCTCAGCGCCCGCTTCGGTCACCAGATCGCGGTACTTGGTGACATGGGTTTCCACCTCTTCCTCCGGGATGTCCGGACGAAGGATGTACATCGTTTCGTAGTAGGGCTGCGACATGACTTGCGCGATCCGACGTGGACGCCGAAGGGAACGGTGGCTGGCGCTTCGGGGCTGAGCCCCTGCTCTCCAGCGGCGGATTGCCCACCCTACAGCTGCATGCGCACCGCCTCAGACAGGCTCGGTACATCAGCCTCCTTGCCGCGTACGCACTGCACCACGGCGAACACGAGCAGCACCAACATGCCCAGAAACACGGTGTTGGCGAGGGTGCGGCCGGCAAAGCCAAGGCTGCCCAGCCGCAGCAGTTGGAAGGCCAGCGACACCACCACCAGCACGATGTCGAGCAGGATCGCCTGCAGCACGTTGAAGCGCAGGAAGTAGGGGATACGGGGGTTGCGCACCACCGCGAGGAACAGGACCAGGAACAGCAGGAAACCGCCGAACGGCACGCTCCTCTCCAGCAACAACACCGGCAGCGCTGGCAGCATTAGCCACTGGAGTGCCGGGAACAGGTTGTCGAGCGACTCAGCGAAAGGCAGGGTGTCGGCCCAGGGCAGTAGGTAGGCGAGAACTGCCAGCAACCGTTGCCACCAAGGGATGTCGCCCATCGCTCTCAAGCCAGTGACGCCGAGGCTATGGCAGCTGCTCGAGCAGTGCCTGGCGCATCACGTCCACAGGCACATCTGGGCGGCCGCTCCAAAGGCGCAGGGCTGCGGCGCCCTGCCCCACCAGCATCTCCAGGCCGTCGAGGCTGCGGCAGCCCCGGGCTGCAGCGCGTTGCAGCAGAAGGGTGGGCCGCGGCGTGTAAATGATGTCGTACACCCAGCAGTCGCTTCGCAGGGAGGCGAGCTCGGTGGGGCTCAGTGGGCAGGCCTGTGCAGCGGTGGGATCGCTGGCGGAGGCCATGCCGACGGGGGTGGTGTTCACCAGCAGATCGGCCTGGGCTAGGGCGGCGATGAGTTCCTCAGATGCGCCATCCCAGCTCAGCCCCTGCAGTTGTGGTGCCCAGCTGCGGCAGTCTGCCAGGAAGGCTTCGCGGCTCTCGGCTCGTCGGCCGGCCAGGTGGATCTGGCTGAAGCCCAGGTCGGCCAGGCCGGCCACCACGGCGCGGGCGCTGCCGCCGCAGCCCAGCACCACGGCGCGGGCGCCGCTCCAGCTGCGGCCCTCGCGGGCCAGGGGGGCACAGAAGCCCTCCACATCGGTATTGGTGCCGTGCCAGCCACCGCCTTCCAGGGCTACCAGGGTGTTCACGGCCCCAAGCCGCTCCGCCAGTGGGCTGAGGTTGCGGCACAGAGCGGCCACCGCCTGCTTATGGGGGATGGTCACGTTCAAGCCGCGGCATTGCACGGCCTCCAGGCCTCGCACGACCGTCGCCAGCTCAGCAGCCGGGGCGGGTAGGGCCAGATAGGCCCAATTGAGCTGCATCGCTTCGAGAGCAGCGTTGTGCATCACCGGTGAGAGCGAGTGCCGCACGGGATCTCCCAGCACACCCACAAGGGCGGTGGAGCCGCTGATCCTGGGCAGGCGAGTCACGGTGAGTGGCGTTCTGTTCGGCAACCACACCTAGCCCTGACTGGGGCCTGCTGTTGAGGATGCCTCCAGTTCAGAGGACAGTTATGGGCAAGGTTGTCGGTATCGACCTTGGCACCACGAATAGCTGCGTGGCAGTCATGGAGGGCGGCAAGCCCACCGTGATCGCCAATGCCGAGGGCTTCCGCACAACGCCCTCCGTGGTGGCTTACACCAAGAACCAGGATCAGCTGGTGGGTCAGATCGCCAAGCGCCAGGCGGTGATGAACCCGGAGAACACCTTCTATTCCGTGAAGCGCTTCATCGGCCGCCGCGTCGACGAGGTCAACGAGGAATCGAAGGAAGTGAGCTACGGCGTGGAGAAGGCCGGCTCCAATGTGAAGGTGAAGTGCCCGGTGCTGGCCAAGCAGTTCGCCCCGGAAGAGGTGAGCGCCCAGGTGCTGCGCAAGCTGGCTGAAGATGCCGGCAAGTACCTCGGTGAGTCGGTCACCCAGGCGGTGATCACCGTTCCCGCTTACTTCAACGACTCCCAGCGTCAGGCCACCAAAGACGCTGGCAAGATCGCTGGCCTCGAGGTGCTGCGCATCATCAACGAGCCCACCGCGGCGGCTCTGGCCTACGGCCTCGACAAGAAGAGCAACGAGCGCATCCTGGTGTTCGACCTGGGCGGCGGCACGTTTGACGTGTCTGTGCTTGAGGTGGGCGACGGTGTGTTCGAGGTGCTCTCCACTTCCGGTGACACCCACCTGGGCGGCGACGACTTCGACAAGGTGATCGTGGATCACCTGGCCGACACCTTCAAGGCCAACGAAGGGATCGACCTGCGCCAGGACAAGCAGGCCCTGCAGCGTCTCACTGAGGCCGCTGAGAAGGCCAAGATCGAGCTCTCCAG
>JBIIDQ010000258.1:0-3203 GCA_044238295.1 Vulcanococcus sp. | reverse complement strand
CAGCAGCTGCTCGAATTGCTGCACAAACGGAGGCACAACGGCGGCCAGGGCCACGGCCAGCAGCACCACGAGCCCAAACAGGCTGAGAAGTAGAGCCAGGGGACGACTGCAGCGCAAGCGATCGCGGACGACGCCCACCACCGTGCACAAGGCCATCGCCACCACGATCGCGGCGAAGAGATGAATCACCACGTCGCGCAGCGACCACAGCAGCAGCAGGGCCGCTGCTGTGGCAATTAGGCCTAGCCACTGGCCGAATTTCACGCCTCGTCGTCGATCGCTTCGTTGTCCTTGTCGTCTTTCTGGGAGAAGCCAAGGTCGTGGCTATCCGCGTAGCGCTGCGCGAAGCGCATGAAGCGCTCGAAGTCTTCGGTGGTCTTCCAGGTGTAGGTGGCTTCCAGGGCAGCGGGTTTGCCGTTCACAAACTTGGCATTCACCTCGCGGGTGACCAGCTGTCCCTCTTCGTCCACGAGGTACATCCCGCCGATATCGCCCATGCTTTCGGGCGCTAGAGCTTCGGGCTGATCGAAGACAAAGATCGCCTGACCGGTGCGCCCATCGCGGGAGCGGGTCATGCGGATATCGGGAACAACCGGCTCGTCGACACCGCGGAAGAACTGAATGGCGGCCATCGAACGTGCCTGTAAAGCTCAATCCTAGATAGCGCTCTGGCTATGGGTTTCGACCAACCCTTTGTTGATCAGCTGCGTTGCAGCTGCCTCAGCGCTGAGGCACGCCAGATCTTCACGGCCCAGCAGGCGCTGCTGATCACTCTGCCCATGCCGCTGTAGTTCGTGGTCGTAGCAGCGGTCGTAGTAATCGAGCATCTGGCGCGCCGCATCCGCCCAACGGCTTTCCTCAATCGCCTCCAGCGCAGCCGTGGTGCGTTGGGGGCCTAACCGGCGGCCAATGCGTTGGGTGGCCTCGTAAAGGGCTTGCGGTTCTTGAACGCCGTACACGGCCACCAGTTGCTCGAGGCGTTCATGCAGCGGCCGCTGCACTTCCAGTAGCGGTGCTTGCTGCATTTGTTTCCAGAGACTGGAGGGGATGCGGCATCGCCCCACCTGCGCACTTTCGGCTTCCAGCCAGATCTGTTGGGCGTATCGGTAGCGATCGAGCGCTAAGGCAATTCGGTTTTCGTAGTGCTCGGTGCTCGGCTGGGGAGGCATGCCGAGGCTGCCGAAGCTGCTACCGCGGTGATGGGCAAGGCCTTCCAGGTCAATCACGGCTGCACCTTGGTCGGCCAGGGCAAGCAGGAGATCGGTTTTGCCACTGCCAGTGCGGCCGCCGAGCAGATGAATCGGCCAGCTGGCTTCGAACCGCTCCAGAACCCAGCGCCGGAAGGCCTTGTATCCACCATCGAGCAGCAGCACCGGCAGATCTAGTCGGCCAGCCAGCCAGGCCACGCTTTCGGAGCGCATGCCCCCGCGCCAGCAGTGCAGCCGCAGCGGAGCGATGGGATCGTGTTCGCTAGCCCAGGCCGTTAATTGAGCCGCTAGCTCCCCCAGGCGCGGTCCCACAAGCTCGAGCCCCAGCTGAACAGCGGCTTGTCTTCCCTGCTGCTTGTAGGTGGTGCCCACCGCGGCGCGCTGCTCATCGCTGAAGAGGGGGAGATTGCGGGCCCCCGGTACGTGGCCCTGTTGATACTCAGCAGGCGAGCGCACATCCACGATGGGGCCCTCACCGCTCAGAAAGCGATCAACCGGCTCGCGAATCAGCTGCGCCACCACCATCAACGAATCCGCCCCGGCCAGGCCATGCCTGACATAGTGGGCCAACGCTGGCCCATTGGCAGGTCTGTTCCCACTTCATGCTTTCCGGACCCCCCGTAACGACGACGGTTAGCCCTGAGCAGCTGCTAGAGCGATTCATAGCTGCTGCGCCTCGTCAGCGGCGCAGCCTGCTCAGCCAGGTGCAACAGCGTGCCCACGAGTTGCGGCCGCTGATTCCAGAACAGCTCGACCGTCTCGATGCCACAGGAGACGACTGGGTTGCCGGCCTGTTGATCCACATGCTTGTGGCCCATGACGACGCCCTGTCCCAGGCCTTCTTTCAGCGTTATGGAGACGGTTGGCTGGCAGTGGCGAGTGCCAGCAGCATCGATTACGCCCCCCTCCAGCGGGCCTTGGTGGCGCAGCAGTTCGAGGAGGCGGATCGTCTCACCAGCGAACACCTGCGCCAGCTCGCCGGTGACGCCGCAGTGAAACGGGGCTACGTCTATTACTCCGAAGTCCCACCGATTGCCTCGGTTGATCTGGAAAACATTGATCGCCTCTGGGTGGTGTATTCCCAGGGTCGCTTCGGTTTTTCGGTGCAGATTCGTCTGCTGCGTTCCCTCAACGGTCGTTGGGACCAGCTCTGGCCGCGTTTGGGCTGGAAGCAAGGCGGGGTGTGGACCCGTTATCCCTCCGCCTTCACCTGGTCGCTTGAGGCCCCCGACGGGCACCTGCCCCTGGTGAATCAATTGCGCGGTGTGCGCCTGATGGATGCTCTGCTTGCCCATCCCGGGCTGCAACAGCGCGTTTCGGCCTAGAGGCTTCAGCCTGGCTGAGCGGTAGCTTCAAACCAATGCACGGCCCATTGGCCGGCTTGGCTTCGATGGCACATCGCTGGGCCGATTTCATCACACCCTCCACCTTGCAGTTGGCGCCGCTGCTGGAGGTCTTGCTTGAACCGATCCCCTGCGCCCAGCAGATGGCCACGCTGAAGTTGGGTCTGCAGGAAGTGTTGGTCAATGCCGTCCGTCATGGCAATCGAAACGATCCCAGCAAGTGCTTGCGGGTTCGGCGGATCGTGACGCCGCGCTGGTGGGTCTTTCAGGTGCAGGACGAGGGAGTGGGCCTGCCAACCTCCAGCCGGTGCGCCAGCCTGCCGGAGGCTCCCGATGCCATTTCAGGCCGCGGTCTCTACCTCATTCACTCCTGCTTCGATGATGTGCGCTGGAGCAGCAGGGGCAACCGCGTCCAGGTGGCACTGCGGCGTCAGTGACCGTGGCTTGGGCAACCTGGATCTTTGCGCTCACCGCGAAGCCAGCCAAGGCCATGCTCCAGCAGCTCGATCGATTGTTGGCGCTGCTCCGTTGCTAGGGGAGCATTCGGCGGGTTGGCGGGGTCGAGCAAAATCACCAGAGCCGCCGCCAGCTGCTCAGCCGCTCGTCGTTGGGGCTGGGCTTTAAAGGCGTGCCAGTTGCGGTTGTCGATCGT
>JBIIDQ010000321.1:0-3210 GCA_044238295.1 Vulcanococcus sp. | reverse complement strand
GCACTGTTTGCTGGGACCGGCTGGAGTTGCTGCATCACACCTTGCCTCGTCAATATCGCGATCCTCTCGTGCATTACACGATGGTGAAACGCGACGTTGAGACCCACCAGGCCACAGCCGTTTGAGAGCGACCATATTCCGATGAGCCATTCAGACGCTTCTTCACAAGCCCTCAAAATCCTCATCGCTGATGATGAGGTCAATATTCGTCGCATCCTTGAAACGCGCCTCGCCATTGCAGGCCATCAGGTTTCGTCGGCTAGTGACGGCGAGGAAGCGCTGGAACTCTTCCGCGGTCTTGAGCCTGACCTCGTTGTGCTCGACGTGATGATGCCCAAGCTCGATGGCTTTGCCGTGCTTGAGCGGATCCGCGCACAATCGGAAGTGCCCGTGATCCTGCTGACAGCCCTGGGCGATGTTGCCGATCGCATCACCGGTCTGCAACTCGGCGCAGATGACTACATGGTGAAGCCGTTCAGCCCCAAAGAGCTGGAAGCGCGCATTCGCTGCGTCATGCGTCGGGCCGCACAGATGAATGGTCAAACAGGTGGCGCAGGAGCGACATCCAACAACATCATCGTTGTGGGGGATCTGCAAATTGATTTCAACCGTCGCCAGGCCCATCGAGGTGATGAGCGCATTCGTCTCACAGGGATGGAATTCAACCTGTTGGAGTTGCTGATTAGCCGATCCGGCGAAGCCATCAGCCGGCTTGACATGCTGGAGCAGGTTTGGGGCTACCGTCCCGGCAAAGCGTCAGACAGCCGCGTTGTCGACGTTCACGTGTCACGACTGCGAGCCAAACTCGAGAACGACCCTGACAACCCCGAACTGATTCTCACGGCTCGGGGCATGGGCTATATGTTCCAGCGCCTGCAGCAACGGATCGAATCCGCAGCAACATTCAACTGATTCAGTTGAGCCGCATTACATCGAGCAGGCGGCCGCGCAGGGCGATCAGCTGCCGTGCGGTGGTTACTGCTTTTTCATGCGTGTGAAACCACCACGCCTGAGACACATCCGCCACGATGTCGATGCCGTGAGTGCCGCGATCGAGCCCCAAATACCCGTCAATCGCCTTAATCACATAACGCTCGCGGCCTGTGGGGTCACCGAGGCCAGCTGCACTCTCCAGCCAACTGCGTGAATGGATGTTGGTCATGGTGGCGCCTCGTCGTAAGCCATCCTTAGCCAGACCTGCAGCCAAGGCGACTGAGTGCAGATACCCATTGCGGAAGTCGCCGCAAAGCAGGTGGAGCCAGTCACGTTTGGTTAGAAGCTGATCAGAGTTCAGTCATCCATTCGAAGGGCAGCCAGATTTTGCTGAATGCAGGCCAACCAGCCTCGTTGCTCAGCGGCCTTCTCACAAGCAAACACCACCCGTCATGCCCGTTGTTGAAGCACGTCGGCTGACCTATGCCGCTCTCGGCGTTCTCAGCTTCGCTGCCGCCACCACTGCACTGCTGCCTCTAAGGGCTGATGCCCGGCCATGGCCCGTGCCAGCCACCAAGACCTGGTGGGGGGCTGATCAGGCCTACGCAGCAGCACCCCTAACGCCCCAGCAGGAAATTCAGCGCTGCAATACAGGCCGTTTCATCGGCGGGCTGGGCGGTGGTGCGGTTGCTTACGCCCTCTCCCGTGATGAAGGCAGGGCCTGGGCCATTCCGCTTGGTGCATTGCTGGGCTCGCAGGTGGGCTGTAACGCGGCTGCTGGCCGCGGACCCCGGCCCTGGTAGTTGAAGCACACCCGTGTGAAGACCCTGAATGCCGCATGAGCACCGGCTCAATCCAGGGCAAACCAGCTGTGGACTAAGCCCTCACGATCGGCACCCGGAACCGTGACCACGGCGAGCCCCTGGCGACCTCGCTTGTAGTCGTAGCGGCAAAAGCCCATCCCTGTTCCAGAGCAAGCGCTCAGGCTGGCCAGCTGATTGCCAGCGCGTTCCCGCTCGAAGGGCAAGGGCTGCCGCTCTGGGTTGGCGGCCCAGCCCTCAGCTTGGAGACGGGCATGCGCTCGAGCGATGGGTTCTTGAACCACAAGCGTCGGAGGGCTGCTCGACAAAGCTGCTCCAGAGCGAACCGACTGTGTCAAAGCCAGAGCAGCCAAACCAGCCAGCGCGCTCAGCCCGAGCCCATAGGGCCACCGGAGGAAAGCAGCGCTGGAAGCCATCGCCAAACCTGATGGAATGCATCCTCTTGATTACAGCCATTCCTGAGACACCGCTGCGCCTGTGCTCACAAACGTTTCAGACTGCATCCAAGAGCCAACTCGCTCAGCAGTGGCAATCAGTCAGGCATGGGGCTCGATCCACCACCGACATCACCATCAAGTGATCCAGCACCAACAGTTGTGATGCATTTCACTCTCATGCAATGGCATGGCGACGAAGTTTTTCTACGTTGCGAAGAGCTCTTCACCCCCCGATGTCTGTTGTTCAGCGCTCTGGTCTGATTGCAGGTGGTTTGTGCTTACTGGCCATCAGCACCACGGGCGCACAGGCCCAACCGGCTGGTCTCAGCTACCCACGTCAGGGGGTGGTCTGTGATGGCGTTGGCAGGGTCTGCTACGACAGCTATGGCCCGTCCATCGGCATCACCAACGAGGTGTATGGACAGAAAGCTGCCAACCAGCTGAGCCGCGCCCTGAGCACCAGCACGAGCCGCGACTTTCGTCTCAGCACAGGCCAGGCCTGCAGTGTGGCGAGGCGAACCTGCTGGAACGACGGCTGGAACGAGCGCGTGGTCGCCCCTGGCTTAACGCAACAGCTCTTCGCTGGTTCCGGATTGCGACCCGGTCAGGCCCAGGTGTCACGCGACTCGGGTCTTTGCAGTCTCAGCCGCAGCGCCCAGCGCGTTTATGACGGCCCCTGTCTGCTCAAAAAAGTGATGCAAGGCGGCCAGAACCGCTACGAGGTATTGCTGCAGAACGGCAACCGTTATGTCTTCCAGCAACTGGCAGGCCGTTTTGAGATTCGCGATGGCTTTGGCGGTGTCTGGCCAGTGACCTTCGTAGACCATGGCAACACGGGCGTGTTCCGCTTTGGCGACTACAAGCTGGTGGCCACCCAGCAACGCGGACAGTCGACGTTCACACCCAGCAACGCAGCCGTAGGCAATGCACTCAGCAATTTTCTGAACACCCTGTTCCAGTAGCCGAGCGTCGCGATCGCGTCGTCACCACAACGCATTATTTCGGCAACGCTGCCTCGC
>JBIIDQ010000257.1:0-3219 GCA_044238295.1 Vulcanococcus sp. | reverse complement strand
GGCAGTGATTGGCCCGCGACCTACGCCAGCGGCACCCTTGGGATTGAGCCGATGCTGAATGTGCAGGCAGCCATCCTGCGCCAACCCCCGCCGCCATTGCTCGATGCCATGAAGACTGCGCTTGGCCCTGGAGCGAGTGAACCCCTACCGCCCATGCAGGACGCCTTCACCCTCGAGGGTGCACTCGAGGCCTACACCGTGGCAGGGGCGCGTCAGCTGGGCATTGATGCCATCACGGGTTCGATCAAGGTGGGCAAACGGGCGGATCTCTGCGTGCTGGATCAAGACCTCACAGCAATGCCAACCGATCGCATCTACAGCAGCCGCTGCCTGTTGACCTTGATGGATGGAGTGGCGCGGCATGATGCCCGCCCTAATGCTGTTCGCGCCCAAAGTTGAGTATTTCTGCTCACTTACTTGATGGTGAGACGCACACAGCCCGGGGATCGATGTTTCGCTTTGCACGAACAGCTGTTGCGATTCACCTGTGCAGGGGTTGGATGAAGGAATCCAAGCCTCGTTGCTATGACGTCCACGCTTACGCGGCCTGATGGTGAAGGCAGCGTTCAGGTGCACCAGGAGGCCGGGCTGCAGATCGAAGAAGGCGCTCTGGTGATCGCCGTGTACGGCAAGGGAGGCATCGGCAAGAGCACCACCAGCTCGAACCTCTCGGCCGCCTTCTCCAAGCTGGGCAAGCGGGTGCTGCAGATCGGCTGCGACCCCAAGCACGACAGCACCTTCACGCTCACTAAGCAGATGGTGCCCACGGTGATCGACATCCTTGAAACCGTGGACTTCCACACCGAGGAGCTGCGCCCTGAAGACTTCGTGTTTGAGGGCTTCAACGGCGTGCAGTGCGTGGAATCCGGCGGTCCGCCGGCCGGCACTGGTTGCGGCGGTTATGTGACCGGCCAAACCGTGAAGCTGCTCAAGGAGCACCATCTGCTGGAAGACACCGATGTGGTGATCTTTGATGTGCTCGGCGATGTGGTGTGTGGCGGATTTGCAGCGCCGCTGCAGCACGCCGATTACTGCCTGATCGTGACCGCCAACGATTTTGATTCGATCTTCGCGATGAATCGGATCATTGCGGCGATCCAGGCCAAGGCCAAGAACTACAAAGTGCGCCTCGGCGGCGTGGTGGCCAATCGCTCCAAAGACACCGATCAGATCGATCGCTTTAACGAGCGCGTGGGCATGAAAACCATGGCCCATTTCCCAGATCTTGATGCGATCCGCCGCTCACGCCTGAAGAAGTGCACGATTTTCGAGATGGAGTCGACCCCTGAGGTGGAAGCGGTGCAGAACGAATACCTGCGCCTGGCCCAGTCGATGCTCGACAGCGTGCAGCCCCTGGAGGCCGAATCGCTCAAAGATCGCGAGATCTTTGATCTGCTGGGCTTCGATTGATGGGCGTGGGCTGCTGTTGCTGTTTGCCGCGCGCAGCCCCTTGGATTAGCTGCGGTTGCGGACGGGGTTGCTCAGCAGCCCGATCCCGCTGATCTCCACGTCCACCACATCGCCATCGCGCAGAAAGCGCGGCGGCTTGCGGCCCGCCCCCACGCCCGCCGGAGTGCCGGTGAGGATCACGCTGCCGGCCAGCAGGGTGGTGCCCTGGCTGAGCTCGGCGATCAGGCGGGCCACCGAAAAAATCATCGTGGCGGTGTTCGCCTGTTGCACCACCTCGCCATTGAGGCGTGTGGTGAGCTCAAGGTTCTGCAGATCGGCGATGGCGCTGATCGGAACTGGCTGCCCAAGGGGGCAGAAGCTATCGAAGCTCTTGCCGCGGCACCACTGGCCGCCGCTGCCATGCCATTGCCACCAGCGTTGGCTCACGTCGTTGGCGCAGGCCACAGCGGCGATCACCTCGCGCGCTTGAGCTTCGGGCACATCGCGGGCATCACAGCCCACGATCACCGCTAGCTCGCCTTCGTAATCCACCCCGATCGGGGGATCGCGGTCGTCGGTGTGAACCACCGGCGGGAGTTCGATCGCCTCGCCATGGCCGATCACGCTGGCTGGGTTCTTCATGAACAGCACCGGCCGCTCCGGCAGCTTCAGGGCTCCCGGCTCGGCCAGTTCAGCTGCGTGATTGGCGTAGTTCTTGCCGATGCAGAGGATGGCGGGCGGCCGGGCTGGGGCCATCTCAGGCCAGGCCTACCAGCTTCATCGATTCCTCCCAGACCCCTTGAGCGGTTTCGGGGTTGCTGGCTTTGTCGGAGAGCTCCTGGCTGAACTGCTTGCCCTCTTTCTTCTGGCGATTGCCCCAGCTCCAGTGCACACCGGAAGCGGCGAAGGCCGGATCCGCAACCACCTGGGCCACCCGCTCGCCCGCCAGCGCCTGGCTTACGTAGCCACCGGTGATGTTCTTCTGGAACCAGGGGAAGATCTTCTGGAACGCCTTGGGGGTGTTGCGGAACAAGGGCGTATCGGCCACACAGCCCGGATAGAGGGAGCTGAACACGATCCCGCTGGAGGCGTGCAGACGGCGGTGCAGCTCCTGGGTGGTGATCATGTTGCAGAGCTTGCTGTCCTT
This sequence comes from Vulcanococcus sp., assembly GCA_044238295.1. Taxonomy (GTDB): domain Bacteria; phylum Cyanobacteriota; class Cyanobacteriia; order PCC-6307; family Cyanobiaceae; genus Vulcanococcus. The sequence continues at coordinate 683 of JBIIDQ010000257.1, read as the reverse complement.
GTAGGCTTTGCCTGGCTTGAAAGGCTTGCCGTTGGCCATGGAGATGGGGGCCTTGAAGCCCGCCTTGAAGCCACTCAGATCACCCAGGTCTGCCGGAGCCGGGATGGGGATCTTGCCGCCGAGCTCCTTGGAATTGGCCGTCACGGTTCCCAGGATCACCACGCGTCGCGAGGTGTGCTGAGAGGCCTGGAGTTCCGGCAGCAGCAGCTGAATCAGCAGGAAGTGGCCCAGGTGGTTCGTGGCCATCGAGAGTTCGTAGCCCTGCGGAGAACGCTCGGGCTCCTTCAGCCGCGGCTTGTAGACGGCCGCGTTGATCACCAGCGCATCCAGCCCGAAGCCGAGCGACGACACCAGGGTTTCCACGCCAACGCGCACGCTGTCGAGATCTCCGAGGTCGATGCGCAGGTGGTGCAAGCGTTCCCGCGGGATGCCCAGGGAATCGGCGGCGGCGGCGGCCCGAATCGGATCACGGTTGGCGGTCACCACGGTCCAGCCACGCTCGATCAGCGCTTTGGTGGCGTTGAGGCCCACCCCGGAGGTGGTGCCGGTGATTAAGACAGCGCCTGGGCTGCTGCTGGAGCTGGACACGCTGCTGCTGGCCACCATGAAGCCCGTTGTACGGCGGGCAACAAACTATCGAGTGGCCTGCGGCTTCACGCTGCCCGCAGGGGCCTGCTCAACAG
>JBIIDQ010000027.1:0-11496 GCA_044238295.1 Vulcanococcus sp. | reverse complement strand
CCGTGGCGGCCCTTTGCGCCGGAATCTTGGTGCTGTTCACCGACATTGAGGTGTCGATGGTGCGCTGGTTCAGCTGCGGCCCCTTCTCCACCCAGGGCGAAGAGCGCAGCGAAGTGTGCAAGCGCAAGCTCTGAGCTCGAAGAGCTTCAGTGGATGCGGCGTGCCTTGATCGGGCAGTGGCCGCTGATCACCGCCACGTTGTTTTCCGCCAGAGCCAGCGGCCACCCCTGGCGTAGCTGATCGTGGATTTGCTCGATCTGGAGCGCATTCCAGCCGCGGGCCTCTAGCTGCACCCGCACGCTCTGCCACTGCCCCTCAGCGAACACCTCGGTGGGGCTCCAGGCGCGGCCCGCCTGGGGAGACGCCAGCTGCTGCGGCTGCAGAAAGCGATTCGACACCTGCGGATGTCGATGGGCGGTGCTGGATAAGGAGCTGTCCATGGGGCGGCTCAATCATTGACCCATGCTGACGAGAGATGGCTGCTCTGTCAGGGCCCCGCAAGAATCGCCGCTTCCACATCAGCGCGGCTGAAGCCATAAGGGAAATGGCGCTCCACGGGAGCCTCCCCCGTACGCCAACGCACGCTCAGCTCCTCCACCTCCAGCTCGATCTGGGCGCTCCAGTTGGCCAGCTCCAGATCCCACAAACAGGAGTGTGGGCCCTGTTGCACGGCCCCCAAGTCCATGAGCCACTGCTCAAGAGCCGGCAGCGGATGGCTGTACAGCGGCGCCTGAGGCGACGGCAGGGACGACATCCGCAGCACGGGAGGGCAACGAGCCCGCAGTCTGCTCGCTAGCGGCCCACCAGCTCGGCTCCCGCAACAACTCGGTGCCACGGGCCCAAGCCAACCCGACGCCAAGCACCAGGCTGAACACCACAGCAATACCCAGCAGAAGAAGCGCAAACCACTCCCCACCGGAGAGGGCCCGCCGCACCGGTGCAGGCTTGGGGATCGACACCCGCAAGATCGGCACCGAGGGCGCCGACGGAGCCGCTGCCTTCAGGCTGCTGTTGTAAGCGCGGCGCCGCTCAGGATCACTGAGGGTGAAATAGGCCAGCTGGAGCTGCCGGAAGCCTTCTTCGGCCTGGGATGCCGGCAGGGCGGTGGTATCCGGGTGGTAGTGCTTGCTCAGCCGCCGGAACGCCTGGCGCAGCTCCTGCTGAGAGGCATCGGTGGCGATCTCCAGCAGCTCGTAGTGGTTGGCAGCTGCCACCAGTGAGGCACCGTGTGTGGGGGATCCTAGAGATCAGGAGTCAATGCCGTCCGAGGGGATGCCCGCTGCCACACCCGACACCGCCCTCTGGCAGGAGCTGGGCTGGCAGCCGAGCTCGGCGCAGCTCGAACAGTTACAGCAGCTGCAAACGGAGCTGCGCAACTGGAACAGCAAGGTGAACCTCACCCGGCTAGTGGAAGGTGATGACTTCTGGATCGCCCAGGTGTTCGACAGCCTCTGGCCGCTGCGGGCGCTGCTGAACAGCCAGGCTCCACTGCAGTGCATCGATGTGGGCACCGGTGGCGGATTCCCCGGCCTTGCCGTGGCGATCGCTCTGCCGCAAGCCCAACTCACTCTGGTGGATTCCGTCGGCCGCAAGACCCAGGCCGTTGAGGCGATGGCAGCAAGCCTGGGACTCCAGGAGCGGGTGCACCTGCGCTGCGAACGGGTGGAGCTCACCGGCCGCCACCGCCACTGCCGCGGCCAGTTCGATCTGGCGATGGCCCGGGCCGTGGCCGGGGCGCCGGTGGTGGCGGAATACCTGGTGCCCCTGCTGAAGCCCGATGGCCAGGCGCTGCTCTATCGCGGCCAGTGGGGCGATGCCGATCAACGCGAGCTGGAACGAGCCCTGCAGCTGCTCAAGGCGGAGATCCGCAGCAACGAGCAACGGGAACTACCAGCCGGCCGTGGCCAGCGCACCGCGCTCGTCGTCACCACCAGCGCCCCTTGCCCCAAGACCTATCCCCGCGCGGTGGGCATGCCCAGCAAATTTCCCCTCGGCCAGATCGGCGGCGGCAGCTGAAGCGCCTCAGCTGGTGATGAGCCGCTGGCTGGTCGTACCCCCCACCCGCTCACGCAGCCGCCTCAGCAGATCTGGGATCTGCGCAGCCCAGGGGCTCTCGGCCAAGGCCTCGAGGAGCTGCGCCTCACTCACGCTCTGATCCAGGGCGTCGGCATTCGACCCAGGGAACCAATGGCTGCCGGCACCGAGCAAGCCGTAGCGAGCCCGCGCATACCCCTCAAGCCCCCAGGCCTCCACCAGGTTGTGGAGCCACAGCAGGGCTGGCAGGTTGAGCTCACCCGGGGTGTCCTGCCAAGCCGGAAGACCCTGCTGCCAGCTGCCAAGCCAGTCCGGGCCCAGGGCATCAAGACGCGCCTGCTCCAGCCGCGCCACGATCGGCGGCAGCAGCTCAGCCGCCCGGGGGAGCAGCCGCACCGCATCGAGATGGAGAACCAGATCACCGGGCCGGGCCGCGCCCACGCTGATCGTGTGGATGCCTGGAGCGCTGAGGCAGAAGAGATCGTTGAACACGATCGGATGCAGGGGCGCACAGAGCTCCAACAGCCGCTCCGATGGGGTGTACAGGTGCCCCCCCTTATCGGTAGGGCTGATCACGAACACACCCATGTCATGCGCCAGGGCCGCCTCGATGGCAGGGCGGTTGTCCTGACGAATGAAATACCAGTGCAGGTTGATGTAATCGAAGGCGTCGCTGGCGATCGCCTCGAGAATCAGCGGCAGGGGGGCATGGGTGGAGAACCCCACCGATCCCACCCGTCCCTCGGCCTGCCAGCGGCGCGCCACCTCCATGCAGCCCCCCGGTCGCAGGGTCTGCTCGAGGTGCTCGGGCAGGTTGAGGCCATGAATGGCGAGCAGATCGATGCGCGGCACCGCCAGCCGCTCGAAGCTCAGCCGCAGCTCTGCCTCAAACGCGGCGCTGTCCGCCTGGGGCGGCACCTTGGTTTGCAGGATCCGCTGGGGATCAGGCACCTGGGGCAGCAACGAACCCAGCTGGCGCTCGGAGCTGCCGTAGTAGCGCGCCGTTTCCACGTGGTGGAAGCCGCTCGCCACCGCGTGCTCCAAGGTGGCACGCAGATTGGCCTGGCTCTCAGCGGTGATCCGATCGGCGGGCAGATCGCTCCAGCTCTGCTGAAAGCGCATCCCGCCGAGTGAGAGCACAGGCATCGGCAGCTCCGTGCGGCCGAAGCGACGAACCGGCAGCATCAGGAGTGGGCGCGGGGCAGGGTGCGCCGCGGCCGCGATGGGGTGGGGAGGCCCAAGGGCTGCAGCTCCTGGATGCGAGCCTGCTCCTCCAGGGCCGGCAGCTCCTCGTAGCTCACCCAGTGGATGCAATCCACGGGACAAGTGTCAATCGCTTCTTGGATCCGCTCGGTGCTGTCGCCGTCCTGGCGGATGGCGCGGGAGCGGCCCCAATCTTCTTCCACCAAAAAGGTGTTAACGGCCACATGGGTGCAATAGCGGCAGCCGATGCAGACCGCCTCATCCACCCATACCGCCTTCTGCCGCAGGGCTCCACCGAGCACAGGCTCGCGGCCTGATGCCAGTTCAGCTGGCGCAGCTGCGGCCGCAAAGGCAACCGCTGGATCAACGCTCACTCCCAGCGGGTGACCACCAGTTCGATCGAGCCGTCAGCCGCCTGGGACTGCTCGCTCACCTGGAACCCTTCAGCGCTGGACACCGCCAGGATGCTGCGCAGGGCGTAGCGCTGGGTGAGCTTGGCCAGGAAGCGCTCCACCGGGATGGGCTGACGCCAGAGGTCGAGGTCGGTCACCAGCTCATAACTGCCACTGGCGTCGTTCCAACGGAAGCCGATGTCGCCGCCCTGTTCGCCCAATACAGCGAGGTCGGCCTGAACGGTTTGGCCGCGGTAGCCGCGCACCGGACGCTCCCCTTCACTGGGGTCATGGCCGAGATCACGCAGAGCCTCGATCAGGGCGGCGCGATCGCGCAGTTCCGTTTTAACGGTGCTGAAGTGCGACATCAGGTGACCGGAGTGGAAAGGGTCTGCTCGGGCGTCACCGCGGCATTGGAAGCCTGGAAGGCCTCCGAGGTGGCCTGGCGCTGTTGCACGCTGCCAAGCTTGGCTTCGATGCGCTCGGTGAGCTGTTCGCAGCCGCTGCCCGCGATGCCTTCCACCAGCTCTTCAACCCGGCCATCAGGCCGAATCCGAAAGCGGATGGTGTGCTGAGCCATCCCGGGCAGGGGCGTGGGTTTGGCGATGCTAGCCGCGTTGAGCGGAAGCTGGAGGGCAGGGCCTAGCTCAGCTCAACAGACTTGCTCAGCTCAACAGCCCTTCGTCCACCAGCGTCTGCAGGCGCTCGAGCACCAGCGGGTCTTCCAGCTGCTCGAGGGCCAGGCGCGCCTCATCGCGCACCGCCAGATCCATGTCGTGCAGCATCGCCCCCAAGAGCGACTCCACCACTTCCTGCTGGCGGGGTTCCACCAGATCGGCGTAGAGCCGCCCGAGCGACCAGGCACTGTTGCTGCGCACCGCGGCCTCGCTGTCGATGCGCAGGGCTTGCAGCAACTGACCAGCGGCTTGATCGGCTTTGGCCAGGCCGGTGGAGCCCGCATCCGCGAGGGAGCTGGCCGCCCAGAGCCGCACCGCGGCCACATCCGTTTGCAGCGCACGGATCAGCGGATTCATCACCGGCGCATCCGGATAGCTGCTGAGGCTCCAGGCCACGGCCTTGCGCACGTAACCATTGCTGTCGTTCTGAAGCAGCGCCAGCAGCGGGCTCACGGCCTGGAGATCGGGGTTGCGACCGAGGGCGTACACGGCGCTCATCCGCAGGATCGGGCAGCTCGCCTCGAGTAACGGCACCAACAGCGCTGGGGCGCGGGGGTCGCGGTGCTCACAGAAGATGCGCAACCCCTGCATGCAGTCGTCGTGACCGCCCTTGAGCAGCTCCAGGCCCAGATCGCATTCAGCCGCCACGTCCGCCAAACCGGCGGCAAGATCATCCAGCTCATCGAGCGGATCGCCCAAGAGCTCCTCGGCCAGCTCGCGCGCCAGCATTTCCGGGTCCAGCGACAGTTCCGCCGGACTCTGGGAATACTCGGGATACGGGCCTGTCATGCCGGGGATCGTAGGGGCCCGAGCCGAACCGGTTTGTTCAGCTGATCGGGGCAGGAGCGGACATATCGCCCGGTAGCCAGATGCGGGCACTCACAGCGAACAGAGCCAGGCCGAACAGCAACACGATGAGGGCCGGCAACAGGGTGGAGCGAAAAAACTGCACGGGTCACAGCCGGTGTGCATCCATTCTCCCCACCGGAGGCCACACCTAGGGTTCCGCCACCTCCTGCAGCGCAGCATGGCCGCCTCGGATCAAGGGCTTTCTCGCTCCAATGGCACGCTGCGGCGCCTGGTGGCGGTCACCGCCGAAGGCGTCGCCAGTGGTGCACCGCTGATGGTGGGAAGTCGCCTGCTGCAGGGATGGCTCACGGCCAGCGGTGTGCCCCTTGCCCTGATCGGGCTGATCCCCCTGGCGGAACTGCCATACACCCTCAAGTTGTTCTGGGCGCCCTTGCTGGATCGCTGGCCGATCCCCTGGCCCGACAGGCGCCGCGGCTGGCTGTTGCTGATGCAACTACTCCTAGTAGCGGTGATCGCAGCCATGGCCCTGCTGCAGCCAAGCAGCGATCCAGCCCACCTCACCACCATCGGCGTGGCCGCCCTGGTGCTGGCGGTGTGCAGCGCCACGCAGGACATCGCCGTGGATGCCTATCGCACCGATCTGCTGCCGGAAGCCGAACGCGGCCCCGGTGCCGCTGCAGCAGCGCTCGGCTACCGCGCAGCCATGCTCGCCGTCGGCGCCGGCGGCTTTCTCTTGGCCGATCGCTTCGGCTGGCCGGCTGCCTTCCTCAGCGCCGCAGCCCTAGTGGCGGCGATGCTGCCCTTCACAATTACCGCACCGCGGCTCCAACCGGTGGAGCACGCCGTGACCAGCCTGCGCCAAGCGGTGCTGGGTCCAGCGCGGGAGTTTCTGCATCGGGCAGGGCCGAATCGCACCTGGCAGTTGCTGCTCCTGGTGTTGCTCTACCGCTGGCCCGATGGCCTGCTCAATGCCATGGCCATCCCTTTTCTGAAGTTGCAGGGCTTCAGCGAGGCCGATATCGGCCTGGTGCAGGGCGGCTGGGCGATTGGCGCCACGATGCTCGGCACCGTGATCGGCGGCACGTTGTTCGCCTGGCTGGGCATGAACCGCTCGCTGTGGCTGTTTGCGATCAGCGGCGTGATCGGCAACCTCAGCTACTGGGCCCTCGCTCGCTTCGGCGGCGGCGTGCCCGGGCTGATCACAGCCGTGAGCCTCGAGAACATCAGCGGCGGCATGGTGGGCGCGGTGTTCGTGGCGTTGCTGATGAGCCTCTGCAACCCCCGTTTCTCCGCCACCCAATACGCCCTGCTCTCCGGGATCTACGCCCTGAGCCGCTCGATCCTGGCCGCACCGGCCGGGGTGGTGGCCGAGCAGGCCGGCTGGCCGGGCTTCTTTCTCTTCAGCGTGGTGGCGGCACTGCCGGCCTTCCTGCTGCTGGCTCAGATTGCGCCATGGGGAGAGCGGGAAGCGCGCGGCGCCTTCGATCCGCAGCGCGACGCCACCTGAGCGGCTGAGCGAAGCACCGGGCGAGCAGCTCAGACCCCGGCGGCAGCGGGCTCGAGGCTCCCCTCCAACCTGCGGCGCAGCTGACCGCAGGCAGCATCGGCATCAAGTCCGCGGCTGGCGCGCACACTCACCGCCACATGGCGATCTTGCAACCCGCGGCGGAAGGCCTCCACTGCAGCGGGGGTGGGACGCTGGAATTCCTCCTCGGCGATCGGGTTGTAGGGGATCAAATTCACGTGGCTCTGGAAACCGCGCAGCAGCTGGGCGAGTGCAGCGGCATGGCGGGGCTGATCATTGAGCCCACCAAGCAGGATGTATTCGAAGCTCACCCGCCGGCCTGTGATCGCCACGTAGCGGCGGCAATCCTCCAGCAAATCCTCGATCGGATAGGCCTGGGCGGTGGGGATCAAGTCTTCCCGCAGACGCTGCTCCGGTGCGTGCAAGCTCACGGCCAGAGTGAACTGCGCTCGGCCGAGACGCTCGAGGGCGAGCTCCGCTAAGCGCGGCAGTGTGCGTGGCACGCCCACCGTGCTCACGGTGATCTGGCGCTGAGCCATGCCCAGATCGGTGCATAGACAATCGATCGCCGCGAGCACCGCCTCGATATTGAGCAGCGGCTCCCCCATCCCCATGAACACCACATGGCTGGGGCGCTGCTCCATCACCTCGCGCACACTCAGCACCTGGTCCACGATCTCGTGCACCGCGAGCGAGCGCTGCAACCCGCCCTTACCGGTGGCGCAAAACCGGCAGGCCATCGGACAGCCCACCTGGGAGCTCACGCACACCGTGAGCCGACCTTCCGCGGGAATTCCCACGGTTTCGATGCTTAATCCGTCATGGGTGCCGAGCAGGAGCTTGGTCGTGCCATCGCGGGCCACACTGCGGTGCAGCTCGCGGGAGCGGCCCATCCAGTCGAAGGCGCCCTCCGGCGGCTGGGTCAACAACTGCTCCCGAAAACCCTTGGGCAGCACCGACACGTCCGCCAGTTGGCGTGCACCCTTGGCGTAGAGCCAATCGTGCAGTTGGCGGCCGCGAAAGGCGGCCTGACCGTGGTCGCGGGCCCAGGCCTCCAGCGCCGGGAGGCCCATTCCCAACAGGGGCTGGCTCACCAGATCAGCAGGCCATGACCCAGCTGGGCTTCCACCGCCAACAGAGCGATGAAGCCGAGCATGGCCATCCGACCATTCAGGCGCTCGGTGTGGGTGTGAAAACCGAAGCGGGGCAAGCGCCGCTGCGGAACGAGCTTGGGCTGAATCATGGCCGGGGTTGCGATGGGTGGGTGATCAACCGGGCGATCACTCGTCGGTGAGCAGACCTTCTTCCTGCAGACCCTCGAGGGCAGCGGGATCGGCGATCAGCTCCTCTTCCAGGCCTTCTTCCGCCGTAGGGCGGGTGAAGGCGGCCGTGGTGCTGGCCGAAGCCTCGATGCCATGGCGGCTGCGGGTGGCTTCCAGATCCGCATCGGAGGGATCATCGAGCAGGGCACCGGCGTTGCCGGGCGCAGGTGCGGCAGGCATCTCCACCGTGTAATCGGGGCGGAGGTTCTGCATGCGGCGGTAGTTCATCGCATCCTCATCAAGGATGTCGGGATGGGGACCCGCCTCTGCGCGAAGCTCCTCCTCGAAGCCGCTGAAGCCCGTACCGGCCGGGATCAGGCGACCGATGATCACGTTCTCCTTAAGACCGCGCAGCCAGTCGCTCTTTCCTTCGATGGCCGCTTCGGTGAGCACGCGGGTGGTCTCCTGGAAGGAGGCCGCGGAGATGAAGCTGTCGGTGTTGAGTGAGGCCTTGGTGATGCCCAGCAGCACCGGCGTGAACTCGGCGGGGGCACCGCCGGTGATCGCCATGGCGCTGTTCACCTGCTCCACCTGACGCAGCTCGATCAGCTCACCGGGCAGCAGGGTGGTGTCACCCGCGTCCTCAATGCGCACCTTGCTGGTCATCTGCCGCACGATCACTTCGATGTGCTTGTCATCGATGGTGACGCCCTGCGACTTGTAGACGTTCTGCACTTCCTGCACCAGGCGGAACTGCAGCTTGGAGATGGCCTCCATCGCCGCTTCCATGGTGGGCTTGCGGCTGCGCAGATCCTCGAAGAAGCACTCGAGCAGCTCGTGGGGGTTGATCGGACCATCGGTGAGCAGCTCACCGGCGGTGACCTGCTGGCTGTCACTCACCATCACGTTCCGGCCCAACAGGATCGGGTATTCGCTGATGGCATCGTCGGCTTCGATCACGGTCACGGTGATCGAGTCGTCGTCTTCGCCCTGCTTGATCTCCACGGTGCCGGCCTTGCGGCAGAGCACCGCCGATTCCCGTGGGCGGCGGGCTTCCAGCAGTTCCTCAATACGGGGCAGACCCTGCACGATGTCACCGGTCTTCTGGCGCTCGAACACCAGCAGGGCCAGGGAGTCACCGCGCTGGACCAGTTCGCCGTCGCGCACGTGCAGCACCGAGTCGGGCGACACCATGTAGGGGCGGCCCAAGCGAATGGTGATGGTGTTGCCGGAAACGGCCTCCACCTGACCACAGCAGGGGGCTTCCACACCCTTGGCGAGCAAGTCGCCATCCACCAGGCGCTGACCAACGGTCACCTCGGGATTGGCGGAACCCAAGTCGATGCTGCGGGTATCGCTGGAGCGCTCCACGATCAAACGACGAATGGGCTCGCCGTCGACGTTGTCGGGCAGGGCCAGAACGCCGTCTTCCTTGCAGAGGATCTGGGTGGTCGCCACCACATCACCGGCCTTCACCGCATCGCCGTCGTTGACGGAGAGCTCGGTGTGGGTGGAACCGTGGCTGGCGTCGGAGAGGGTGTCGCGGCGCACCAGCAAACTCTCGAGGATCACCAGCTGCAGGCGATCAATCGTCTTGGCGCGCTTATCGGGCACCGACTCCACATCCACCGTCATCTGGGGAGTGGTGTCATGGGTCTCGAGGATCAGCTGCGTCTTGAGCAGCTCAACACCCTCAACGCTCTTAATCAGCTCGCCGTCTTTGAAAGCGAGACGCTGCGTGGCCTTGAGGCCGAGGCTCGGACCGTTCTTCTGCACAACGGTGCCTTGCTCAGGCAGGTGAGCCTCATCAGGGATGCGGTATTCCTCAACCGGACGCAGCAGCAGGGCGCCGCCTTCAGCGGTGTCGACCGCTTCCACGAACACCATGGCGTCGGCCTTGAGCCCCTTGGCGATTTCCTCGCCGGGGTTCACCATCTTGCCGTCGCTGTAGCGGCTCACCACCTTGGCGTCGGAGACGTGGTGCAGGGTGCCGGAGCGAACGATGATCTCGCGGAGAATGTCGTTCTTCTGGGTCACCGTCACGATGCCGGCGGTCTGGCTGAAGATGTCCTTCACCACCTCGGTGCCGGCTTCGATCCACTGGCCGTCCTCGATCATCAACAGGGAAATGTCCTTGTTGATCTCGTGGGTTTCCTGCGGGATCCAGAGCAGGGTGCCGCCCTTGCTCACCTCGTAGCCGTTCTTGGCACTGCGGGCCTTCTTGATCGCCAGGCCAGGGGCGAACTTCACAATGCCGCCGGTCTGGGTGCGGAAGCGGTCGTCAGCGAGTTCAGCGATCACCTCACCATTGGCAATCTTGGTGCCGGGGTGGGTATTGAGGCGATAGCGGATGTTGTCCTTGCCCTCCAGGTGCCAGAGCTCACCGGAGTGGGTGGATTCACCCACGAGCTTGCAGTCCTTGAGGGTGAGGCTGGCGGTAACGATCTGCACCTCACGGGAATCGCCAGCGCTTTCGCGCAGGCGCACAGCACCGCCGTACTCACTCACCAAACGGCTCTCGGCGAGCACCTCACCCGTGGTGACGGGCCGCTTGCCATGCACAACAGGTTGAGCATTGGGCGGCAGGTTGTACACGTCGCCGCTGTACACCCACAGGCGACCCAAACGCTGGGCCTTGAGGGTGATGTTGCCCTGGCGGTCGGTGACCTCCCTGGGCTGGATCACATCTTCGAAGCGCACCTGACCGGCCAGGTCGCAGATCACGTCCTTGGTGGCCTTCTCCACGCTCTTCTTCACGGCGGCGCCGGAAGAGATCTGGGCGAGCATCACGTCGGAGGGGGTCTCCGCACCGGCTTCCACGAACAGGATCGAACCGGAGGTGATGCCGAGTTTCTGGGGCTTGCCGCTGCCGCTGGGCTTCACCGTGAGGGTGAAGTCGGTTTCTGCGATCTGGGCTTCCACACCGTGGGGGGTGCGGTACGGGCGCACGCGGGCCTTGGCATCGAATTCGATCGTGCCGGCCACGGTGGAGCGCACCACACCGGTTTCGGCGGTGGACACACCACCGGTGTGGAACGTCCGCATGGTGAGCTGCGTGCCGGGCTCACCGATCGACTGGGCAGCCACGATGCCAACGGCTTCGCCGAGGTCGACCAGTTCGTTGTGGGCCAGGGCCCAGCCATAGCACTTGCGGCAGACCGAACGGGCGGCTTCGCAGGTGAGGGGCGAGCGCACCACCACGGTCTTCACGCCGGCCGCTTCAATGCGGGCGGTGGTGGGGGCGTCGATCTCGCCATCGCGATCCACGATCACGTTGCCTTCGCCATCGAGCACCGGCTCAGCGGCCAGGCGACCGACAAGCTTGGCGGCGTAACGGCCCTTGTCATCGGCGTCGATGGGGATGCCGCGGGTGGTGCCGCAGTCGTCCTCGCGCACGATCACGTCCTGGGCGACGTCCACCAGACGGCGGGTGAGGTAACCCGAGTCAGCGGTACGCAGGGCGGTGTCCACCAGACCCTTACGGGCGCCGTAGGAGGAGATCACGTATTCGGTGACCGTCAGACCCTCACGGAAGTTGGTGCGGATCGGAAGGTCGATGATTTCGCCCTGGGGGTTGGCCATCAGGCCGCGCA
>JBIIDQ010000256.1:0-3232 GCA_044238295.1 Vulcanococcus sp. | reverse complement strand
CGATCCTGCTGCTGCTTGAGAAGTTGATGCCCGCGATCACCGCGGAAGCGGAACTCACCACCAACGAACGCGAAATTCACCTGATGGCCAGGCTGGGCTCCCAGCAGGGCCAGATCGAAGCCGATGAAGCGGCGATGATCGGCAAAGTGTTCGCCCTCAACGACCTCACGGCCCGCGATCTGATGGTGTCGCGGGTGGCCACCCCATCGCTCTCGGGCGCCGTGAGCCTGGATAGCGTTCGCACAGAGATCTTGGAGGCTCCCGAAGACGCCTGGTGGGTGGTGCTGGGGGAAGAGGTGGATCAAGTGCTTGGGGTGCAGAGCCGTGAAGAGGCCCTGAGCGAGCTGCTGCGCGGCGGCGGTGATCGGCTGGTGGCTGATCTATGCGACGCCCCCAGCTACGTGCCCGAGATGATCCGCGCCGATCGCCTACTCACCTCGTTCCGCCGTGGGGATCGCACCTCCGTGCGGGTGGTGGTGGATGAATTCGGTGCCTTTGTGGGCCTGGTGAGCGCTGCCGACATCCTGGGCGTGCTGGCAGGCTGGAAACGGATGCCCTCCGATGCCGGTGGGCCTCAGCTGTGAGTGTTGTGCTGTTGGCGGCGCTTGAGCATCGACCAATAGAGACCACCAATCAGCCAGGCACTCAACACACCCACCACGGTGGAGCCCAGCATCAAGCGACTGGTGAACGAGAGACCCAGCGCCCATAGGCCCTGCTCCTGCACCTGCTGCAGGGAAGGGAAGCCTGGCCCAGGGCCCAGCAGCCAGCTGCCCACCTGGTAGTTGAACCAGTAGAGGGGCAGGGAGGTGAGGGGGTTACTGATCCAGGTGCCGGCCGCGGCCAGCAGGTGGTTGCCCCGCACCAGGCTGGCCAGGCCCACACCCAGCACGATCTGCAGGCCAAAGAAGGGGTAGCAGCCGGTGAACACGCCTGCCGCTAGGCCACGCGCCCGCTGGCCATGGCTGCCCTCGTGGTGCCACAGCCAGAGCAGGCGCTGACGGAACAGCCGCAGCAGGGATTTGCGACGACGCAGCACAGGTCGGATCAGAGGTTGGAGCGTGGGCTCATCCTGCCTGGGGTTTCAGGCGTATCGCGCTTAGAGGCCGAAGTAGCGGCAGATGAGGAACGGAACGATCAGCGCCAGACCAATTGTTAGAGGAGCCCCATAGCGAGTCATATCCAGGAAGCGATAGCGGCCGGGGCCAAACACCATGAGGTTGGTCTGGTAGCCAATTGGAGTGAGGAAGCTCTGGCTTGCGGCGATCGTGATGGCAAAGATGAAGGCCATGGGCGGCAGACCAAGCCCCTGGGCAATCGCCGTCGCAATCGGCATCAGCAACACCACAGTGGTGCCATTGCTTAGAGCCTCTGTAAAGATCTGTGCGATCACAAACACCACCAACAACACGCTGTAGGTAGGCCAACCTTGGAGGCCGTGCAGAAGATCCGTCGCCAGGGCCTCGGCAAGTCCCGTCTTCTGCATCGCCTCGCTGAAGCAGGAGAGCGAGCCGAGCAGCAGGATCACATCCCATCGGATCGAACGCTGCAATTCCCCGGGCCGCAAGCAACCGGTAGCCACCATGATCACCACAGCCAGAAGCACTGCGGCCATCAGGTTGAGCACCTTGAACAGCGGCAGCACGATCACGAGAGACGCAACCAGCACCGCCACCCACTTGCGGCTGGTGGTGGGCATATCTTTTTCAAGCTCATCGAGGAGCACCAAGTCGTTGTTGGCTTGAAGACCGCGAATGGCATCGAGGGGAGCCTGAAGCAGCAGCACATCTCCGGGCTGAAGCACAACACGCCCCAGCAGTTCGCGGAGCACCTGGTTACCGCGGCGAACCGCGAGCAGAGTCGCGTTGTAGCGCTGGCGGAAACGCAGATCGCGCACACTGGTTCCAGTGATCGTGGAGCCATTGGGTAAGAGCACCTCCACCACACGCATGGGGGTATCAAGACCACCGCTCAGCTCGCGCAGGTCATCGGTCTCGTCACCCACCGCCGCCAACGCCACGGTGTGCTCTTGCTGAAGACGCAACAAGTTTTCGCGGTTGCAGCGCAACAACAAACGATCACCCGCCTGCAGCGTCACATCCGCTAGCGGGGCGCTGATGGTCTGGCCCGCCCGGTGGAGCTCCAGCGCATCGACATCGAAGCGTCGCTGCAGACGGCTGCGATGCAGCGACTGACCGATCAATTCGGAGCCCTCAGGAATCAGCACATCCGTGAGGTAGCCCTCTCGAGCGAGCGTGCTGAGCAAATCACCGTCATCTAGGCCACGGTCCGGCAACAACCTGTCGGAGGCCCAGAGCATGTAGAGGCCGCCAAGCAACCAAACCGGCACGCCAATGGCCGTGAAGCTGAACAGTTCCAGCGGGCCAAAGCCCAACTGCCGACTCACATCACTGGCCAGAAGGTTGGTGGACGTACCAAGGAGCGAGATCGTGCCACCGAGCACGGTGGCAAAAGAAAGAGGCAGCAATACCTTGGAAGGTGAAATACCGCGCCGATGGCACCAACCCTCCACCACCGGCAACAAGGTGGCCACGATCGGAGTGTTGGGAATAAAGCCAGAAATCGGCGCCACAACGCCCACCATCAGCGCAATCATGCGCTTAGGGCTTCGGATTGAATCGCTGGCGATCAGCGCCCTTAAGCGATCCAGGCCACCACTGCGAAACAGGCCCGCTGAAACAGCGAAAAGCCCCATGAGGGTGATGAGCGCAGGACTCCCGAATCCCTGCACCGCCTCATCGGGCTTCAGCACGCGGAAGGTCACCAACAGTGCTGCAGCAAGCAACGCTGTGACCTCAGGCGCTAGCCAGCCGGTCACAAAGAGCAGGATCGCCACAGCGAACACCGCGAGGGTGATCGCCCCAGCTGGCTGGAGAGCTGCTTCAAGAAAGGCGTCCACCGAAAGCAGCCCTAACTGCAGCCAAAATACACCGGCAAGCAGATCGGCTTTAAGCGAAAGGATCCATGAAGTGGGTCGCCGTCGAGTGAATATTCAACGGTTGGCAGCCGGAGATTTGATTTGTGCTCGGCGGCAGTCCCAATAATCTCTTGCACACAAGCTTGCCAAGGGCTAGCCACCAAGCAAGCTCACTGCAGCTGCTCTCCCCAATGGCTCGCCTTCTGCGCTATGTGCGTTTCCCGCTGATCTGCTGTCTGATCGGCCTCATCGCGGTGGCCGTGAGCCATGGCGGCTTCAGCCCAGCAGGCATTC
>JBIIDQ010000255.1:0-3234 GCA_044238295.1 Vulcanococcus sp. | reverse complement strand
CTGAGTCGCACCTTGCAGCTCCGGCATCACGGACGATGACGCTGGGCAGCCCGGCCGATGCGATGGCTCCGCTGATGGATGCCTGCGTGCTCGCCTGCATCGCCAGCTATGCCCAGGGCATGGCTCTGTTGCAGGAGGCTTCCAAGCTGCACAACTACAACCTCGACATGTCGGCCATCGGCCAGATCTGGAAGGGAGGCTGCATCATCCGTGCTCGCTTGCTGCAGCGCATCCAGAACGCCTACACCGCCAAGGCTGATCTGGCCAACCTGATGGTTGATCCCTGGTTCACTGACCAGATTCAGCGGCGTATCGCCGGACTGCGACAGGTGGTGGCCGGTGCCGCCGCTGCTGGGATTCCTGTGCCCTGCCTGAGCAGCTCACTCGACTACATCGACAGTTATTTCACAGGCCGCCTCCCCCAGAACCTGGTGCAGGCGATGCGCGACTGCTTCGGCTCCCACACCTACGAGCGTGTGGATCAGCCCGGCAGCTTCCACACCGAGTGGATGTGAGCAGGGTGGATTGATGACGAGCCCCACCACGTACAAACTTGAAGTGGCGCCGAGTGCCAGCCAGCTGGCCAGGCTCTGCGCCGAGCACGTTGCCTCGTTGATTGACCTGGCGTTGGATGAGCGCGATCGCGCCCACATCGCGCTGTCCGGTGGCACCACACCCGCAGCGGCCTACCGCGTCCTCAACCAGGAACATTTGCCCTGGAATCGGGTGGATGTGGTGCTCGGTGATGAGCGCTGGGTGAACGCCAATGATCCCGCCAGCAATGCGCGCATGCTCCGTGAAACCCTTTTGGCGGAGGGCGGCCCTGGTTCCGGAGCACGCTTTCATCCTGTGCCAACGGAACTCGAATCGCCGATGGCTTCCGTTGATGCGTTCGAGCGCTACGTGCGAGATCTCTGCCCAGGTGATCCACCTGTGTTTGATGTGATGCTGCTGGGTCTTGGCGATGACGGCCATACAGCCTCACTCTTCCCTGGCACCCCCGCCACACGCGAGACGACCCGGCTGGTGACCATCGGTGCGGGCAAGGGGATGGAGCGCATCAGCCTCACAGCTCCGGTGCTGAGTGCAGCACGGCAGGTGATCTTTCTGGTGAGTGGCGTTGCCAAGGGCAAGGCTTTGGCTCGCCTGCTTGATCCAACGGAATCGCCGGAGCGCACACCGGCGAAATTGGTGCAGCCCCAGGCTTCGGTGCTGGTGCTTGCGGATTCCGACGCGGCTCAGTCACTGCCGGTTTAACGACGCCATGCTCGCTTCACTGCCCATCGCCAGTGGCGATGGCTTTGCCGGATGGCAGGCCTTGAATGACACGATCATGGGAGGTCGCAGCCAGGGCGCTCTGCAGATCAGCAGCGATGGCCTGTTGCTCCAGGCCTTTGTTGAGCCAGAAGGTGGTGGGTTCGTGAGCTGCCGTTCACCGGTGTTTGATCCGCCCCTTGATCTCTCCGCTTATGGAGCCCTCGAGCTGGCGGTCGACGGTGATGGCCGCCGCTACAAGCTCGCCATCGCTTGCCGCGATGGCATGGCAGGCCTCACGGAACTGATCCCGGGGGGCTTGCGTTGGGTGGCTGAGTTCTCCACCCGGCCTAGTGGTACCTCAGTGGTGGCGATTCCCTTCAATCGACTGACACCGAGTGTGCGTGCGACTCCCGTGGGCCTCCCGGTGCGTTTTGATCCCGCTGGGGTGACCCGCCTGCAGGTCCTCCACTCCAAATTTGGTGATATGGGTGGCCGTAATCCAGGCTTCCGGCCCGGAGAACTCCAACTGCTGATCCGTTCGATTCGCGCGGTGGTTTGAGGGTGCGCGGTTGATGGAGGACTTCCCATTCGATAGCGGTGAACCCAGCGACGGGTTCAATGCATTCCTTGTGGATCTTGCGAAAGCTGCTGATCTCTGTTTGAAACCAAACCGCCATGCTCTCCGTTTTAGCGGTGATGCTCCCAGCACGATTGGCGACTGCACCGACTGTGCCCTTTTGATCGAGGCACGCGATGGCTCAGGCGTACGGCTCCCAGACTGTGATCTCGAACTCGAGATCTATCGCAGTGGTGAGGATCTCAACTTGATGCTGAGCCGTGTTATTGACGAGCAAGCGCCCATGTTGTGGCATGGCAGCCACCCCGTTTGGATGAACCCGGCGAGTGGTGAACGGTGCGACCGCCCAGCTGATGGCGCCTCCCTCGAGGCCTTCTGCCGAAGGATTCGCGCCAATTTGGTGGGTAGTGATTCTGGTTTTCCCTGATGGCGCTGCTCTCACTCACGCGCCTCAGGCTGCGGTCTTGGCGCTTCTATCCCAACTTTCTGGTTTGGGTGATGGCGTCGTTGCTTCAATCGTTGCGTTCCCACGATTTGCTGGGCTTGGTGTTGTTTCGAGATCGTGCCCACACCTTTTGGACGCTCACCCTCTGGAGCGACAGACAAGCTATGCAGGGGTTTCGCAACCATGGTCCGCATGGCAAAGCCATGCGGCAGTTGAGCCAATGGTGCGATGAATCGGCAGCGGCCCACTGGCTTGTGCCTGATGACCCATGTCAGCTTTCACATCTGGACTGGACTGATTTACACACGCGCCTGATGCGCGATGGTCATTTCGCTCCGCTGCCGCAGGCGTCCGCGAATCAACTCCTGAAGAGCATTCCGAACCCCGTTAGGAATTGGTGGCGGGTGATTCGGATCCGCTAACAGATCATAGAATCGAGATCTGTAAGGCGACTTTCGGGTCGTCAATTGCGAATTCTTGCCATCGCTTAATAATTATTTCAGTTGACGTGCTGATTTTCGATTACTAGCTTGCCAATGAGCACTAAAAATGGCGAGTCATGGGCAATCGTATTCCATCTGACCAATGGCTCGAATCGGGCCATGATTATGTGATCGATGGCTTATGGGGCCGGCTTGGCTTCCAGGAAACCGTCGGTGAGACCCTTATCTCGGGTGCTACGAACGGTCTTGCAGCTGTTGAAGATCCTAGAAATGGCAATACGTTTTTGTATGCGGGTGCAGCGAATGGTGGTTTGTACCTGCGGATTTATGACATTGAGAAGAGTAAATGGCTCAACCAATGGCAGTGGCTGACCAAACCTGGATCGTTTTACGAAGGATCTCAAGGAATTGCAATAATTGAACCATCTGACGATGGCCAGTATCTTGCTGTAGGGCAAGGAAACTCATCCAACTATGCAGGGGTTTCTGCGCCAAGTAACGGCGTTCAGATT
>JBIIDQ010000026.1:0-11631 GCA_044238295.1 Vulcanococcus sp. | reverse complement strand
CGGCCTGTGGCGGTTGGGAAACGCGGCTCCTGAAACACCCGCCCACTGACCTCGAACTCCTGCTTGCTGGTGTCAATGCCAGCCATTGCCTCGTAGCCAGGCACGGTGCGCGCGATCAACTCACGCACGTACACCGGATCCTGCAAGCGCCGCCAGGCAATGGGCTCAGTGCCGTGCAGGCGATGGGCCAGTTCGGCCAACAACTCCACCTCGCTGATCAGCTCACTGCCGCGGAGGTGCGTCGTCCCCGCCTCGTTGAAGCGCACCCAGTTGTTGCCCGACTCCACAGTGGTGCGGTGCGGGGTCTCAAACCGGTTGAAGACCGGCAGCAGCAGCGTCTGACGCGCCGCCAGACCGTGAAAATGGCCCGTGTTGGGCTTTGTGGCGACGAACACCACCGTGTCGATCCGGCCAAGGGCGCACCGGGCCTGGGCACTGTCGGGATTAGCGCCAAAGAGGTTGCCGCCCAGGCAGAGCAGTGTGTCGACGCAACCACGCTCAGCTGCTTCGATCAAATCG
Organism: Vulcanococcus sp.; assembly: GCA_044238295.1. GTDB lineage: Bacteria > Cyanobacteriota > Cyanobacteriia > PCC-6307 > Cyanobiaceae > Vulcanococcus. The sequence continues at coordinate 11,112 of JBIIDQ010000026.1, read as the reverse complement.
CGAGTGTTGTAGCCAGGCGTGGGGCTGAGTGGTCTGCCCAGTAATTGCTCGAGCGCAATCCGCATGGGCTCACGCAGGTGAACCGATACCCCCATCGAGCCGAAGCCCTGCACGTTGGAGTGACCACGAATCGGCATCGTGCCCGCACCGACCCGACCCACGTTGCCCGTGAGCATCGCGGTGTTGGCGATGGCCTGCACGTTGTCGGTGCCATTGGCATGGTGCGTAATCCCCATGGCCCAGGCGAACACCACGGCACGGCAATCGGCCAGGCGGGCGGCGGTGTACTCCAGCTCCTCGCGGCTGAGACCACAGCAAGACGTGATCGCCTCCCAACTGGTGGCTTCGATCTGAGCGATCACGTCGGACCAACCATCGCTGTGGGCTTGTACAAAATCGAGCTGGATCGCGCCGCGCTCGAACAGGGCTTTCTGAAGTCCGAGCAGCACCGCTGTATCAGAACCGGGAATCGGCTGGAGAAACAGCGAAGCGATGTCACTACCGCCGGCCAGCATCGATCGGATCGGAAAAGCCGGCGAGCCAAACTTCAGCAACCCCGCTTCAAGCACGGGATTGATCACAATCACCGTGCCGCCACGCTGCCGCAAACGAATCAGCTCATTCATCAAGCGTGGATGGTTGGCCGGCGCGTTGGAGCCCAGCAGCACCACGCCATCGGCATGCCGCAGGCTCTCCAAATTCACCATCGAGGTGCCATTCCCAAACACGCGGCGCAGGCCGACGGTGGAGGGGGCATGGCACAGGTCAGAGCAGTCAGCCAGGTTGTTGGACCCCAGAGCCCTGAGCAGCAGCTGGAGGAGGAAGGCAGCCTCATTGGAGGAGCGCCCCGAGCTGTACGACGCCACCCGTTCGGGAGGGGGCGTGCGGAAGGCCTCAGCCACGACGTCGTGCACCTCGGACCAGCCAATCGGTGCGTAGTGATCCGTGCCCTCACGCAGGATCAAGGGTCGATCGAGGCGTCCCAGGCGGTCGCATTCGCTGGAGCTGAGCTGCTGCAGCTCAGCCACGGAGAGACCGGCGAAAACAGACGGATCGACCGCTGGTTGTAGTTCAGCCTGGATCGCCTCGACACTCTTCAAGCAGCGCTGTAGAGGCTCGCCCAGCTCATCGCGGAAGCCACCGTTCTGGCCGCCGGTACCCCAGGCGCAACTCAAACATGCGCTCTGGTGGTTCAGGGTTTGCCAGAGCCTTGGGCCGCTTGGCGAGAGGGTGGCGCGGGCCCAGGCATCAATCACCGACCAACCGCCGCTCACAGTGGCAGCCTCAGAAGCCGGATGATCGGCGGGACCAGCCTGTCCAGACTCCTCGCGTGCCATCTGGCCGCCTGGCGTTGGTGGTGTCACGGTAGGCAGCACACACCACGAAGGAACATTTCTTGACGCCTTGCTGCATCTAGTTCCAAGGACTGCAGCTTTAGGTTGATCACCATGACTCCCGCAGTCGATCACCGCGCCAGCACGCAGCCGCTGGACGGGCTCGGCCGCCCGCTCGGGGTGCTGCGGCTCTCGCTCACAGCGCGCTGCAATCTGGCCTGCCCCTATTGCCTGCCGGATGGACAGGAGCCCCCAGGCCTGCTCACGCTCGAGCAACGGCGGGTGGTGGTGCAGGCCGCGGTGGCCCTGGGGGCCCACAGCTTGCGGCTCACCGGCGGAGAACCGCTGCTGCATCCAGAGCTCGAAAGCCTGATTGAGGCGGTGCAACCGCTACGGCCCCAGGGGCTGCGGGAGATTGCGCTCACGAGCAACGGCACCCTGCTGAGCGCCAGCCGCGCCCGGGCCCTGCGCGAGGCGGGGCTGGATCGCATCACCCTCAGCCTCGATGGGGCCGATGGCGCCAGCGTGGCCCGCATGGCCGGCCTCAGCGATGCCAGAGCTGGCGAGCGAACGCTGGAGGCGGTGCTGGCCGCGATCGGGCATGCGCGGGCTGCGGGCTTCGATCCCGGGGCTGGGGCTCTCAAACTCAATGCCGTGATCCAGCGCGGCCGCAACGACGATCAACTACTGCCCTTGGCCGAGCTCTGCCGCAAGCAGGGCCTGGAACTGCGATTGATCGAATACATGGATGTGGGCAACCGCAACGGCTGGAGTGCGGCCGATGTGGTGAGCGCCAGCGCGATGGTGGAGCGCATCAGTTCCCGCTGGCCGCTCGAGCCGCTCGAGCGGGATCTGCACAGCACGGCCCGCCGCTGGTGCTACCGCGATGGCACCGGCGGAATCGCCGTGGTGGCTTCCGTGAGCCAGCCGTTCTGCGGCGACTGCAACCGTCTGCGCATTACCGCCGATGGGGTGGCCTACACCTGCCTGTTTGCAGCCGCGAGCAGTGGCCTGGACCTCCAGCCCTGGCTGCAGCCCAGCGCTGATCCCACTGGCTTGGAGCAGGCCTTAGCCCAGCTGTGGCATAGCCGGCGCGACCGCTACAGCGAAGAGCGGCAAGCCAGCCCTGGCGGCCGCCACCATGCCGAGATGGCATATCTGGGCGGCTAGAGCAACGCGGCCAGCCCCAGCAGCTTCAACGAGGCCAGCAGCAACACCACCGCCAGGCAGCGCCGGTCCAGGCCACGGGCCAATGGCGGCTGCCCAAGCGCGAACCGATCGCCCCGGCAAGCCCCACCGGAATCAGCACCAGCAGCCATTCGGAGCGCCCAAGCACGAGCAAGGCGCCGGGGCGGGCCAGCATCAGCCCCGCCAGTCCTGCAATCGAATTGAACAGGATGAACAGCACCGATCCAGCGGCGGCCTCACGGGTGGTGCACCACCGGCCGAGCAACAGCAGCGGCGTGAGAAACACGCCACCGCCGGTGCCGGTGAGACCAGCCAACAAACCGAGGCTGCCGCCGGCTGCGAGCAACACCAACCTTGGCGGTTCCCGCAACGTAGGCGGATCCACCGGAGCACGCCCCAGCCGCCAGGCGGAAAACAACAGCACCGCACCCACCAGGCGGCGAAACCAGAGCGACGGCAGATTCAGCCATCCCCCCAGAAAGGCCCCTGGAATCGCGAGCAGATACACCGGCCAGATCCGGCGCCACGGGAGGTGACCCGCACTGAGGAAATTCCAGCAACCCACGCTGGCCACCAGCGTGTTGAGAATCAGGGCCAGCGGCTTGAGCTGCTAGGCCGGCAACCCCGCCAAGGCGAGCACGGCGATGTAGCCGGAGGCTCCGGCATGCCCCACCGAGGCATACAGGAACGCCACAACCGCCAGGGCTGCAGCAAGCAGCCACCCAGCACCGCTCACAACCAGTGCTGGGGATAGGGAAAAGCACCAGGCACCCAACGGCTGAAAGCCCAGGCCAATAACACCAACAGCAGCGAGCCGCTCAACACGGGAAAGAGCAGAAAACCCCAGGCCACCTTGAGGTACACCGTCAGGAAAGCCATCCCCCCGGCGGGGGGATGCAGGCAACGCAGCTGCTGGCCCAACAGGATCATGAGGCCCACGGCCAAAGCCAGCACCAGCGCCACACCCACCAAGCCACCGATCCCATTGCCGAGCACGATGTTGCGCGGCTGAGCCAGAGGGCTGGCGGGGTAGCCAAAAGCAGCACGCACGACGCGCCCAAAGGCGCCACGATCAGCACCTGCCGCTCCACAAGGACAGCAAGCCCAGCAAGAACACCGCACAGAGTGCCGCCAGCGAGGTGACACCGATCTGGTTGAGCCGAAAGCGGGGCTGATAGCTCCGGCCGCGGCGACGTTCGCGTCGTGCGGCGACATGCAAGCGGCGCCAATGGCTCACCCGGCCGGCTCCGTGAGCCTGGGCAGCAGCTGCACCAGGTTGCAGGGGCGGGTGGCTTCGTTGAGCTGCGCTGAGATCAGGCGATCCCAGGCGGTTTCCACCGCATCCAGCGATCCCGGCAACACAAAAATCACCGTGCCATTGGCCACGCCAGCCAAGCAGCGGCTCTGGAGGGTGCTGGTTCCGATCGTTTCAAACGAGAGCACCCGAAAGAGCTCCCCGAAGCCTTCGATCGTTTTATCGAGCAACGGCGCCACCGCCTCCGGCGTGCCATCGCGGCCAGTAAGGCCCGTGCCACCACTGCTGATCACCACCTGTACCTCCGAATCGGCGATCCAGCGGCTCAGCTCTGCCCGAATTTGATAACGGTTATCGGGCACGATGCGGCGCTCCGCCAGTCGGTGCCCATCGCGCTCAAGGCGCTTCTGCAGGGCATCGCCGGAGCAATCGTCCTCCAGGGTGCGGGTGTCGGACACCGTGAGCAGGGCGATGGAGAGACTCAAGCTTTGGTCAGATGTGCTTGCGACGCATGGTGCCAGAAATGCATTGATGCGGGTTAGCCAAAACAGCGTGAAGAGTCGCGCTACAAAGACGCAGGACGTAACTGCAAAGGCGATCCAAACAACAGATACACATCAGCCGCATCTCAACGCTGGAGACAGAACTTACGAGGCCTATCTCACCAGACTGCACAACAGACGAGTAGGCATACAGCGGGAAAGCCGGATTAGACAGTCCAGATCAAGCGGAAAGTTCAGCGGAGCAATGCGATCGTCAATTGGACATAGAAGGACTATCCTTCAAATTAGCTCTCGCAGATATCTGAAAAGCGAATCACATGGTGCGTTTAGAATAAAGCTACGAGCTGGAGCAAAGCACTTGTTGACGGCGCCTGGGCACCCCGCACACCTGGCACCGGCAAAACGGTGACTGAAGGAGTGAGGTAGAGATTGCTAACAAGGTGAATCTGACCATACACCTGAACCATTAACTCGTCAGGGTTAGCCATTACCCCCAGGGCACCCTGATCATTGATCTGCGCCCACGAAAGACCTATGCCATAGGAATCAAGAGGACGCGATTTCATCGGAGCAAACACGGTCAAGCCACCACCAACCGATGTGCTGTAAATGTTAGATCGAGAAGGGCTCCAACCCATCTGAACAAACGCGCTAATCCCACTATTGTCGAAGGGGTAACGGAAATCAATCAGACGTTGCTGAGCAATCAGATAGCCGCCTGCAGCCGAGGCTTCGCTACTCGAGTCGGAAGCATCACCATAGTCAAGGGGACCACCCTGATGCCAAAGCCCAAAACCAGCGGCTCCAGGCATCCGCCGATTTCCCATCAACCAGGAACCACCAATCTCACCGATCGAAAAGATAGGACCAGCAACACTTGGCAGAGCCAAGCCCGTCTGAACAGATGGTTCAACTCCCGAGCCACTGCGCCCATCAAAGACGCCAAGCTTGAGATAAACGTCTCGATTGAAGGCATTAGGTTGCAAAAGCAACGATGCTCCAAATGCGGAATTTGGATAGCCGGGCAGTCTGCCCTGAAGGGTCGGCATCGCATAGAGGGGCGTATAAGTGAGTGAACTGACACCGGGTATCCAATAGGGAGAGCCAAAGTCTTCATCCACGGGCACCACAACATTTGCAAAGTCGTTGCTGGGCGCAAGCTTGCCCACGAATAACCTCACCTGTCGATCAAACAGATACTGGCTAAATGCATAGCTATAAAGCTCCGTTCGATCCAATGGTTGCGGAGCCACCAAGCTATTGCTGCCCTGAAGGCTGCCACTGGCGTTTGCAGCTGCCTGGTTGGCATTCACCTGCAGACCCTGCACCCAGATCTTTGCGCCCTTCCAACCGATCGAGCGATCCAGATCGAGGCTTAGATCCAGGAGTAGCTGTTGCGCTCCACCGAGGCCTCCGGGAGTGAAACTGCCACCACCCAGCTGAGCTGTGGCATTAGCCGCCCAAACACCACCGAGCCGCCATGGTGAGTCTGCTGACAGACCCAACCAGCGCCCAAGCGCTCCGGTACCTGGCTTGGTATTAACAGCTGCTGGGCTTGCAGGAATACCGATTGACTGTTGATTCAGAACCGGTGGGCCAACCTCACTTGATTGCGCCTTGGGAGATGGATCAGATGCTCCTCCACTATTAACTGACGCGACTTCAGCCAACCCCGGGAGAGAACAGGCCAGGTCAACGCTGGCTGACTGCAACAGCAACGCCACGACGCCGGATACCACTCTGCGGAGGGCCAAAGTCAGGCTCCGTTTTAAAGAGAATAAAATTAGCTACTGCCTGCGACGGCACACGAGGCCGATACAAAAGGAAACGCCCTTAATCAGCGAGGAGCCACCGAGAATGTCGTCGCTCTTGACGACGACAGGGATGCATATACGATAAGAATTATCTGCGACAATCGGCAAGGGCCCTATATGTCACCCAGAATCATTCAGTGGCTTCTGCCACAGCTCTTTTTCTGCTTAAACCTGGGGGGCGTCATTGTTTACGCCGTTACCGCCAGCAACCTAGAAATAAGCCTTAAGCTATCGGGCACCCAAATTGGAACATTGGGGGGCGCGTACTTTATTGCCTACGCACTCTCTCAGCTACTACTTGGATGCAGCCTAGGCAGTATCTCTCCCCGCCTACTCCTTGGCGTTACTGCACTGATCTCAGCCGGTGGTGCGCTTTTGATGAGTCTGGCACAGAGCTTTGAGATGGCCCTGATGGCCAGACTGCTCATGGGGATCGGGTTCGGAACGGCCATGGTCGGAGTCGTCTATTTCGTCGGAGTGCTCTTCAGCAACAAATTCGCTTTCATGCTGAACTTGTCTCAGAGCATCGCGAACGGGGTTGGAGCACTGTTGGGCCTCCTGGCACCCCTACCAATCCTGCAAAACTTTAGGCTTTCATTTCTAGTCACTGCATTACTGCTGATCGCTAACGGTATCCTGATCTTGCTGTTCATCAAAGATGGCAGCAGCACAAACGATCAGAAGCCTGGTGCACCTGAGGCAGTGGCTCTTTCCAGCCAGTTGGGCGCCATCTTCCGCAATGGTCAGTTCTGGATCGGAACGATTTATTTTACGGGCCTATTTTCGTCGTTTCTCGCCTACGCCGATCTATGGAATATCAAATTCCAAACCGATGTGTTTGGCAGCGCAAGCAGCATGGCGGCAATGATTAATTCGGGCGTGGCTTGGGGCCTAACAATCGGGGGCATCGTGACCGGCATTTGGGCTAATAAGACAGGCTTCGTCAAGCCGGCACGGATCTGCGCCTGGGTGTCGCTAATCCTGATGACGATCCTCTACACCAAACCTTTGGCAGGCCTGGCCGTCCCCTTAATGATTGCACTAGGGTTCTTCATGGGCGCAGCACCTCTGGGGCTGGCAGTGATGAATGCGCACGTACCCGAAAGGTACCAAGCACTTGCCTCACCGATTCTGCTGACCGTTGCCTTTCTAGGCGGAGGTCTCCTGATGTCGAGTGTTGGAACCAGCCTGGCGGGGCTACCAATCCATGCGTTCAGCACATACCGAGCTGGGATGAATTGGTTCATCGTCCCTATTGCAGTAGCCGCAGTCGCAAGCCTAATGATCAAACCCACACGATCGACAGCCACTTGAGCCATGCGAACAGGGCTAATGCAATGGCTTCTGGTTGAAGTCTTCTATTGCCTCCACGTTCTCACGCTAACGGCTTACGCAATAGGATCTAATGAGCTGCAGAAAAGCCTTGATCTGAGCTCAATCCAGATGGGTAGCCTGGCTGCTGCATTCTTCGTTGCATTCGGACTATCCCAACTGTTCGTTGGCTCGCAGCTAGGCAGTCGCCCGAACCGTTGGATGATCGGTGGTGCAGCCGCGGTGGCAACATTTGGTGCTTTATTGCTGCTCATTAGCGATAACTTCGCCAGCGCCCTTGTGGCACGTCTACTAATGGGTGCGGGCGTGGGGAATGCGTTCGTGAGCACCGTTCATGTTGTGTCAGAGCGATTCCCAGAGCGATTCCCTCTAATGACCAACATAAGCCAAGCCCTTGCCAATTTGAGTGGCGCAGTCATTGGTGTGGCAATTCCATGGCTACCAGCTTTTAACGACATCAGTACGTCATACCAGTTGGGCTTCATCCTGCTCTTAATCGACACAGGACTGATATTAGTCTTTTGCCGCGATGGGAGATCAACAAGCAAGGCTGCAAAAGCCACAACCAGGCAGGACGAATCAGTCTTTTTTAAAGCCAAACGCATCCTGTCATTGCAGCCGTTCTGGAGCAGCATGCTCTTTTTCGCGGGCCTATTCGGGAGTTATCTGTCGTTCGCGGAGGTCTGGAATATCCAGTTTCAGATAGAGGTATTTCATGAAAGCACCAACTATGCACCTTTGATCAACACAGCAGTGATCTTGGGCCTCGCCATTGGTAGCTTGATCAGCGGTGCGGTCGCTGATCGCATCGGGCATGTCTGGCCCGCACGCGTTGGTGCCGGAGTAGGCCTATCCATGCTAATTCTGCTGTTTAGCGGTATCTTGCCGTTATGGATAGCCATCGTGGCTTTGCTGCTGCTCGGCCTCGGCATGGGTACGGCATCATTGGGGCTCACATCACTGCGCTGCCATGTACCGGCATCTGAGTTTTCGCTAGCGTCCTCGTTATTGCTCACAGGCGTATTTATCAGCGCAGGGATTTTGTCTGCATCTGTAGGAGTTAGCGCAGGCGACCTCAGCAGAGAGACTGGGACTTTTTCGCACTACCAACAGTCACTGGCCTGGTTTATTGGCTTTGCAGGCATGGCCTTAACCGCGAGCATCACCATGCGCCCACAAGCCACCGAAACCTGATCAGTCCTACTCGTTCTAATCAAGCGAGCACTGGCCTGTCAGGACGATAACAACAGTGACTGACTCAAGGCCAGCCACTGAAACATTAATGTTAAATAATCAGAATAGCAGAAATATTTAACTCTCTACATCACGATCATGCGCCACCTCTCCATAGACGTAAGTCTGCTTAACGGCACGGTCATCACCAAGCATCATCAAGACAAATAACTTCTCCAGCGGAGTCTTAGCATGCTCCATCCGCCAAGCGATAAATGGCGTGCAAGCTGTGTCTAAAACCACAAAGTCGGCTTCCTTACCCGGCTGGAAATTACCTAGACGGTCATCGACTGAAAGCGCCTTCGCTCCACCAAGAGTACTGAGATAAAAGCCCTCAAAAGGCGAAAGCGAATAGCCCTGCAGCTGTGCCATTTTATAAGCATTCTCCATTGACTGAATCATTGAGAAGGTATTACCAGCGCCAAAGTCAGTGCCCAAGGCAACTTTCACGCCATGCTCCTTGGCTTTCGCAAATTTAAACAGCCCACTTCCCAGAAAGAAATTAGATGGAGGGTTGGGACAAAGAACTGCACCAGCCTCTTTCACACGAGCAAAATCTTCATCGACCAAGTGAATGCAATGGCCAAAAATTGAACGATCACCCACCAGACCATAATAGTCGTAGACATCGAGATAGCTTTTCCGTCCAGGGAATAGCTCTAACGTAAATTCAATTTCCTTAGGGTTCTCAGAAAGATGGGTCTGCATGTAGACACCTGGATGCTCGCGCATCAAGCGTGAAGCCGCCTCAAGGTCGTCGGGCGTAGAGCTAATCGCAAATCGAGGAGTTACAGCATAAGACAAACGACCGCGCCCATGCCAACGCTCAATCAGCTCCGAACTATCAGCATAATCCGAATCAGAATCTGTGAGTGAAATGCCATCTGGCATGTTGCGATTAGCCATCACCTTGCCGGCCACAAGCGACATTTTGAGTCGCTCCGCTTCAGCAAACAAAGCATCGACAGATTCTTTAGCCCATGAGCCATAAGCAACCATCGACGTTGTACCAGCTCGTAAACACTCTTTCAGGAAGAGGCGAGCACGATCAGCTGCAACTTCCGGAACTTTATAAACCTCTTCCTCGGGAATAATTGCATTCAGCCACCCAAGCAATTGTTCACCATAAACAGCAACAGTCGTCAGTTGCGGGAAGTGGATATGAAGATCAAAAAAACCAGGCGTGATCACAGCACCTTCGTGCTTAACCACCTCTGTTCCAGGCGGCAAGCTGGCGAGGCTTTGGGCGGCATCACCCACCGACACCACCTTGCCATTGCTAACAACTAACAGGCCATCTTCGATGAACTGATAGGCATCAGGATTGTAGCGAGGGTCATCGAGCAGATGAAAGATTGACGCGCGGTGAGCAACGGCCACAACAAATGCCTACATACACAAAGAAAGGTTGTCCACAAAAAGAAGAGCACACCACAACCCACTGGTTTTCTTAATAATTGAGCGAATAAACCTCTCAATTGCCAAACGACAAGCAAACTAATAGAGACAAGAGGAATCAGCGCACAACGATTGCAACCAGCCTCATCGATTCTTTAATAGCAAAAAGCTGGAAGCCGGTCGCTTCCGACTGCACTATCTCCCACGCCAAAGGGAGCAGGAAACCAAGCCAAAATCCTCAGATCTCATGCGCGGCAGGGAGCAGCAAGGCACAAAAGGCTTAGCCCATGCCCCAGAAATTCATCTTTTTACAAACAAGCTTGGCGCGACCGTGCCCGGATAGGGGACAGTTAACCATGGGTTCTTGGCATCCATACTGATTCAAATGCTTGCCGAGCTCCCTCTACTACGCTCGTCCCCCTCAGTCCAGGGCATCCAGATCAAACTGTTTGCCCAGCTACGGGAGGAGGCCGGCTGGGATCAGCGCTGGCTAGCGATTGATCCTGAAAACCAAGCCACCATCACTCCAGAGGTGATCTGGGGTTGCATTGGCATAACAGTCCCGCTGAGCAGCCTGCGCATCGCCATCAACCAGCAGTTCGCCGCTGCCGACACGCCCTTGCACCCCGGCGATGAACTGGCCTTTCTGCCACCGATCTGCGGTGGTTGAAGCACACGCCATGCAGCTGTGCATCACCCTGCACAGTGCGGCTTTCGAACCCCTGGCTGGCCTGGAGCAATGGCATGACCAGCTCCGCGGCCTGGGCCACACCGCCAGCGCCGCCGAGAGCCTATTCATCGGGCGCGTCCGCGCCGAAGCCGCCGGTGGCGGCGCCCTTGAGGCCCTAGAACTCGAGCACTACCCCGGAATGACCGAGCAGCAGCTTGAGCGCCTTGCCAGGGACTGCTGCAACCACCACGGAGTGAGCAGCTGCCTGGTGCAGCACCGCATCGGCCGGGTGCTCCCGGGAGAGGCGATCGTTCTGGTGGCCATCAGCGCTGACCGCCGCGGACCCGCCCAGCGCTGCTGTCAGGAGTTGCTAGAAGCGCTCAAA